>JAYZXK010000210.1:0-15369 GCA_036141415.1 Pseudomonadota bacterium | reverse complement strand
TGGCTAAAAAGGGCCAGGGTGTAGGCCTCAAAAGGTTTTACTTTATGGCTTTTAGCAATGGCTTCGGCGGTTCTGGCGCATATAAGGCTGTACTCCCAGACTTTGTGCTTTATTTGCGGAAACGGATCGCTTATTAACGGCAAGGTTTGTTTGTAAATCAAAGCGGGGATGACCCGCTTTACGTTGTCGATACCAATAAAGCTCAGTGCGGTTTTGAGGGTATCTACGGCAATGACATCTCCACGGGCATCGCGGCGTCGGTATTGCGGTTGGTTTACCTGCTTGAGCAGCTCATCAACCAGCCAGGGAATATTTACCGCAATGGCTTCAACCTTGCTAATGGTAGCCGATGGTGTGGCGAGTAAGTCTATGAGGTTAGTAGTATGTTCTGACCAGTTAAGCAGGTTTTCACAGACATCCTGAGTGTCGGCCAGTGTTTGCAGCAATTTTTTATTGATAACAGAGTGTAGTTGCTGGTTAATTTGCTGTACATAATTGGCCTGGATCTTCGCCGTTTCCAGCTTGTTTTTAATGGCGTCTTTTTCAACTTTAAGCAACTGACGGCGGGTAAAGCTTTGCTCAGACTCGGCGTAACTTACTTCACCCGGTGCACGACGGCCAACCATCGCTTTGGCAAGCTCAGGTGCCAGCAATAAATAGTTAAATCGTTTAGCAAAAGCTGGTGGGGTCAGTAACCGCTCTACCATTGAAGTCCCGCTCTATCCATGTAATACCCGAACCTTATCTGTTTTGCAATGCTAAGGCTAGGACATGTTTGTGTTTGTTCAGGCAATCAGACCGGTAAAATAACCAGTGTCTTACATCGCATTGTTCAGTGTAACGGACTGACCGTTGAATTCTGATACACAATTGATATCGGCATCTGCTGAGACAACCTTAGCCAGTAGCAAAAAGTTTAGCAGAACCTGGTGACCATACTCGGTGAGTAGCGACTCCGGGTGATACTGAACACCCCATACCGGCAGGTCTTTGTGTTTCACAGCCATGATTTCGGGTGTCTCGCCGTCATCGCTCCAGGCTATTACTTGCAGGCAGTCGGGGATAGAAGGCGGATCGATAACCAGTGAGTGGTAGCGGGTGACCACAAACTGTTGCGGAATATTAGTAAACAGGCTGTCGCCGTTGTGTTTAACGCCGGAGAGCTTACCATGGCGAACCTGCAGGGCATTGGTTACTGTAGCGCCAAATACCTGACCGATAGCCTGATGACCAAGACACACGCCCATGATTGGGATGATTCCGGCAAACTGACGGATTACTTCCAGACTGACGCCGGATTCATTGGGTGTGCAGGGGCCTGGCGAGATAACAATTGCCTGAATCTTTGCCGGATCGATATCGGCCACTGTAATAGCATCGTTACGCACGACCTCAAGTTCACAACCCAGCTCCTGAAAATATCTGGCCAGGTTGTGACTGAAGGAGTCGTAATTATCGATCAGTAGTATCAAGGTTTAATCGACTGCTTAGGGCTTAGCGATAAATCCTACTGCATCGTAGGTAGCCTTGAGTGTGGCGGCCGCACGGACCCGTGCTTTTTCGGCGCCCTGACGCATTACCTCATCAAGATAAGCCCGGTCGGCACGTAGTGTGTTAAATCGCTGTTGTAATGGCTCAATCAGTGCAACCACTGCATCAGCCACGTCAGACTTTAAATGACCATACATTTTATCTTCGTAAGCAGGTACCAGTTCATCCACCGGTTTGCCGGTAGCCAGAGATAATAATGTAAGTAAGTTAGTCACGCCTGGCTTTTCTGCCCAGTCAAAATAGATGCGTGCCTGCTCGTCAGAATCGGTGACTGCGCGTTTGATCTTCTTGGCTACCTTCTTAGGTTCTTCCAGCAAGCCAATAAAGTTATTCGGGTTGGTGTCTGATTTAGACATCTTCTTATCCGGCTCCTGCAAGCTCATAATGCGGGCACCGAATTCAGGAATGTAAGGCTCCGGAATACGAAAGGTGTTGCCATAAATGTTGTTGAAGCGGGTAGCGATATCGCGGGTAAGCTCCAGGTGTTGTTTCTGGTCTTCACCTACCGGTACTTCATTCGCCTGATAAAGCAGGATATCGGCGGCTTGTAATACCGGGTAGCTGTACAGGCCTACATTAATATTGCTGGCATTGCGGGCCGACTTGTCCTTGAACTGGGTCATGCGGTTCAGTTCACCCATTTGGGTAAAGCAGTTTAATACCCAGGAAAGTTGGGCATGTTCAGGCACATGAGACTGTAAAAACAGCGTACTCTTGGCCGGGTCGATACCACAGGCCAGATACAGTGCCAGGCCGTCCAGACAAGCTTCTTTGAGTTTGGCCGGGTCCTGACGAACCGTTATGGCATGCAAATCCACAATCATATACAGACAGTCGTGTGTTTCCTGCATGGAGACCCACTGCTTTAGCGCACCCATGTAGTTACCCAGGGTAAGCTGTCCGGATGGCTGACAGCCGCTTAATACGATTGGTTTTGCGCTCATTACTTATTTACCTATTCACACTTAATTACTTAGAAGACACTGTAGCCAGTTCGTCACGCATTTGCTGGATAACTGCGGCATAGTCCGACTGATTGAAGATCGCTGAACCGGCGACAAACATATCGGCGCCAGCAGCGGCAATGGCTGCGATATTATCGACTTTAACTCCGCCGTCAACTTCCAAACGGATGTTTTGACCAGCAGCGTCGATACGAGACCTGACTTCCCTGAGCTTATCGAGCGTACCGGGAATGAACGACTGACCACCAAAACCAGGGTTAACCGACATTAATAAGATGTGATGCAGTTTGTCCATTACATAGTCGAGATAATGCAGCGGCGTGGCCGGATTAAATACCAGACCCGGCTGACAGCCTTTATCAGCAATTAACTGCAGACTGCGGTCGAGATGTTGACTGGCCTCCGGGTGGAAACTGATATAACTGGCTCCGGCATCGGCAAACTGGGTAATTAAGTCGTCCACCGGCGAAACCATCAGGTGCACATCTATAGGTGCGGTAATGCCATAGTCACGCAGCGCAGAACAAATCATCGGGCCAAAGGTCAGGTTAGGCACGTAGTGATTGTCCATCACGTCAAAGTGAACCACGTCAGCGCCGGCGTCGAGCACACGCTGTACATCATCACCCAGACGGGCGAAGTCCGCCGAGAGTATCGACGGTGCTATCAGGAATCGTTGCATGATTAACCCTTATAGACGGTGTAGGGAAGCAGAGTAAAGCCGGGCGAGTGATGAGAAGCGCTGTTGTTATGTGATATGTACGACAAAACAAACACTTGGCCAGCGTATTTATTGAGCGATATTTTAACGGATTATCGTAACTGGCAAAAGGTTTTATCTCGCACCTTAACGGTGATTTTGCTTCTTTTTGGTGCAGGTTATTGCTAATTGACTGTGCGAAAGCGCTTTTAAAGATTTTTGTGCTGTAAAAGTTGTGAATAAAAATTCATTTAAAACAGTAATTTATTAATTTTGTGTGGCCCGTTGGCAAGTGTTGCCACATTGGGCACTAGTTTTGCGTATACCGACATCACAAAAATAAAAATACAGACAGAAAGTGATTTAAATAAAAACACTTATGCGTGATTTATACGGAGAACACACATGAAATTTAATAAAACACTGGTAACTTTAGCCGTTGTTGGCTCTTGCCTTTCGTCACAAGCTGTACTGGCTGATAGCCTGTCTGCTAATGCTAGCGTTGCAAATAATTACATCTGGCGCGGTCTGACTCAGACCATGAACGAGCCAGCAGTATCTGGTGGTATCGATTACGCCAGCGACAGCGGTTTCTATGCAGGTACCTGGGCGTCTAACGTTAAGTACGGCGCTGCAGATAACTTCTCTTACGAGCATGACGTTTATTTTGGTTTTGCTGGTGAGTCTGGCGATATCAGCTATGACGTAGGTTACCTGTACTACAACTACGATGAAGCTGCTGGTTTCGACTTCGGTGAAATCTACGGTACTGTTGGTTACGGCGGTTTCAGCGCTACACTTTACGTGTTAGCAAATGCTGAACCTGATGAAGCGCCTGGTCAGGACTTCGGTTTCGGTTCAACCACTTACATCTCTTTGGATTACGGTTTTGCGCTGGAAAGCGGTACAGAGATTGGTCTGCACGTAGGTTCACACCAGGGTGACTTCAACGAAGCATTCAACGGCGTACCTGGCGACTACCGTGATTTTTCAGTATCAGTTGCTAAAGACGGTTTCGCATTCATGATCAGCACAACTGATCTGGATGACGCGGGCGACGAAGACCCGTACGACAACGATGCAATCAAATACACTGTTTCTTACTCAGTAGATTTCGAACTGTAAGAGACCTTTAACACTATTACAGTGTTTATGTTTTGTGCACGCAAAGGCCACACAATTAGTGTGGCCTTTGTACTTTTGGTTAAAATTTTCATTGCCAGATGTAACAGACTGATTATAATTACACCGATGGATTTTATTCTGGAATGATTTTCAGTATGACAAAGCTAAAGAAAAGCTTGAACTGGCGGGTCGCAGGAGCAGTATTTGCTCTGGCTTTAACCGTGGGCAGTTTTAACCTGAGCGTAGGATCGCCAGAGGCAGATTGTCTGGAAAACCGAGTGGCAAACGTGCTTGATGAAGCTGAGCAAGTCAGCTGGGTCAGCTGGTTGACAGGTCGCTCTACATCCTACCGTTTTCATTTTCTCGATCTTCTCGAATTATTGTCACGTCACAAAGGCAAAGACAGCGAGTAACCGCTCGCTGGTTGTAATGTTGTGGCAAATAAACCGGGTTTCCTGAGAGTCGTACAAAGCGTACTGGCCAGTGCCTTTGGTGTTCAGAGTCAGCAAAAATACCAGCAGGACTTTTCACAAACAACTATTGCCCCTTATATTGTGGTGGGGATTATCTTTGTTGTATTGCTGGTACTCGGGTTGATTGGCCTGGTGAACTGGCTTACCCCCTGAATCAGTTTTATAGCTGTGGTAACTATTCGTCGTCTACTGCGGTGATTGGATACACAGGCTTGTGCTTGAATAACGCAAGCAACTCACTTACCGGCTTGCGAGCACTTCCTTTCTGACTGATTGAGCGTTTTACATTTAATGTAGTGATTTGAGCGCCATAGTACATTTGCCGCGTCATCGGTAAATCATGATTTGAAATCAGCACAGGAATGTTTCGTTTAAACGCGGCACGCTGAGCCAGAGTGGCCAGTTTATGCTGACAGGATAAGCTGAACTGCTTGGCCGCGTAGCTGGTAAACAAAGCGGTTTTACTGATTGGTGCGTAAGGCGGGTCGCAATAGATCACGCTACCTCTGCGGGCATGCTGAAACACTTTTTCAAACGGTAAACACGTAAACCTGGCTTTTTGTGCCTTTTCAGCGAACACAAACATCTCGCGCTCCGGGAAATAGGGGCGTTTGTAGCGGCCAAATGGCACATTAAAACGGCCTTTGAGACTGTAGCGGCACAAGCCGTTATAGCCGTGTCGATTCAGATACACAAACAACAGAGCACGGTAATACTGGTCACTGGTCTGGTTGAATTCTTCACGCAGGCCATAATAGATTTTTTCGCTGTTATGGTGCGGCGAGAAAAAATCTTTCAGGTCATTGATGAGCGGATCAGGTTGCGCTTTTAGCAGATTGTAGAGATTAATCAGGTCCGGATTAATATCATTGAGCACATAGTGCTTAAAGTCAGAGTTGAGAAACACCGACCCTGCGCCAACGAAAGGCTCGATGAGCTTCTTCCCTTCTGGCAGGTGTGCATTGATTTGTTCAACCAGACTGTATTTGCCTCCTGCCCATTTGAGGAAAGCCCGGTGTTTACTGACGGCCATTATGTTGGTAACTACTCACTGACGCTATGATTTTTATTATTGGGTATATTGTGAACAACTGCCACAAAGCCCAGCATCCCGCACCCGGGAAGGTTACCCTTGGGTGGCATTCAACTTTAACGAATCATTGATTGTATCTGTCAGCGCGGATCTCGACAACCAACAATAGCCAGAAATCGATAATTATTAGGGAAGACTGGCTATTTCAGCTTTTATCTGGTTACCGGCTTTAACGAATGCTTTGTCGCTGCCAGGAAATTGCGGTAAGGCCTGCAGTTGCTGCTGAGCGGCTGGTAAAGAGGCTGCGGGCGTTGACCACAGAATGACATACCAGTCACCACCGTAACGATAGGTTTTGTAAATAGTGACCTGGCTGGTGAGCTGATGATCCGTTAAGAAATCCCGGGCCAGCTCCAGATCTTTCATGCCGGCAATCTGAATCCAGTACTGACCGGCATCGCTATTGGCCAGTTGATCATTGGCTAATTGCACTGCCCCGCTGTTCAGCGAGTCTTGTAGCGGCGCGGCCTGTTCGTTGTTTACCTTCGCAGGCTCTGAGGAATTTACTGTTTCAACTGATTCAGTAACTTGCTGTGGCTGAGCGTTTTGTGCGGTGGCGGCTTCTGCCGAAGAAGGCTCTGTTACATCGGTAGCCGCAACCGGTTCTTCGGTATTGGGTTTATCGTTAGTAACCTGATTGTTGGCAGGGGCCGGAATTGCTTTAATTGCATCATTAAAACTGGCCATAACGCGCGGCTGTGCTGCTGGCGGAGTAGGTTCTGTTACCGGCTGCTGGTCAATAGCGTCGGTATTATCCTGCTTTACAATACTCAGTGTTCGGGTCGGCTTGATAAGCGCTTCTGTCTCATCAGTTATGTTCTGCGCGGTGCTCGGTTCGTTGCTATCGAGCGGATCAAACAGGGTGGTCATGGTAGCGCCGTATTGCCAGCCCATAATCGCAACAAAGCAGGATAAAAACACCAGCGTAACGCCAATCCACAGCCAGGGTGAACGTAAACGGTTATCGGTGAGCGGGGGGGCGCCGGCTTCGCCGCGTTCCTGACGGTAACGTTCAAAAGCGGCCCGGCGCTCAGCCAGTAATTTATCCACATCACTACTGTATTGCTGGGTAGATACCGACTGGCTGCTAATCAACAGGGGCGTGTTGGTATTCTTGGCCGGCAGCCACTCTTTGGCTTGTTCGGCCCAGTCACTTTCACCAAATAGCAGCACATTAAGGTGCTGTTTATTATTGGCAAACCGGCTTTGTAAAACCAAATCCCACAATTCCTGCAGGAAACTGTTAGGAATATGTTGCGCCTGAGTGATGGTGATGAGCACCGGTCCATCATGATGATTAAGACCGGCGAGCAATTCATTTAACGGCCGGATATAACTGCCCACAACCTGGCCAAGGAGTTGTTTGCAGAGGGTGCCACGGTAATCGGTGACCTGCATATCCGGCTCGGCGGTAATAAACGCCAGTTCGGTGTTGTCGGACTGCTGAAAAACGAAGGACTCCAGCGTACGCTGCTGCTCAGAAATACTGTCTCCGCTGACAAAAATCAGCTGAGACGAGTAGTTGACTAAATATTCAAGCCTGCTGTGCAGCTCAGATGCCACGGTAGTTTCCTCATTAAACGGCCAGTTATATTACCCGATTAACTTAATACCGTGTCCAGAATGTGCTGGGTAACGTCTTTGGTTACCACCGCTTTGCCAATGCCCTGGGGGATAACAAAACGGATTTGGCCTGCCTCGACTTTCTTGTCGCGTGCCATATGGCGCATATAGTCAGCCACAGACATACTGTCAGGGCCGGCAACCGGCAGCTTAAATTGCTGCTGGAGCGCTTCAACACGACGGGTTTCTGACGGTGTTAACCAATCAAGGTGTTCTGCCGTTTTACAAGCAAGGATGATACCAGCAGCTACCGCTTCGCCATGTAGCCAGTTGCCATAACCCTGTTCGGCTTCGATAGCGTGGCCGAAAGTATGGCCAAGGTTAAGCAGCGCACGAATACCGCCTTCACGTTCATCCTGAGCCACAATCTCAGCTTTGATCTGACAGCAACGGAAAATAGCCTTGCCAAGGGCCTCTGGCTCGAGTGATTTAAGATCTTGCTGATTGGCTTCCAGCCAGTCAAAAAACGCAGCGTCATAAATAATGCCGTACTTAATGACTTCTGCCATGCCGGCGGCAAATTCACGCTCTGGCAGGGTATTAAGCGTGGTGATATCAATAGCTACCAGCACAGGCTGATAAAACGCGCCAATCATATTTTTGCCGAGGGGATGATTTACTGCGGTTTTACCGCCTACGGATGAATCTACCTGCGATAACAAGGTGGTAGGCACCTGAATAAAGGGTACGCCCCGCTGATAGGTGGCTGCAACAAAGCCGCACAGGTCGCCGATGACACCGCCGCCCAGGGCAATCAGAGTGACATCCCTGGCTGCGTTCATTTCCAGCAGGCGGGTCATTACTACTTCAAACTGCTCAAGAGTTTTATATTGTTCGCCATCCGGTAAAGTGATGACATCGGTTTGCTTGTCTCCGCAAGCCGCCAGTACCCGCTCCAGATAAAGGGGTGCCACAGTTTCGTTGGTGACGATAACTGCACGTTGCCCTTTGATGTAGGGCACAAAAAAGCCGGGCTGTGATAACAGTCCGGCTTCAATCTGAATAGGGTAGCTACGCTCGTCAAGTTCTACGGTTAAGGTTGACACGCCTGTAGCTCCTTTAAATGTTATAACCCAATCTTGCTTATAATTTGGTTAGCAACGGCTCGCGCTGACTGGTCGTCGGTTTCAACCACATAATCGGCCACTTCTTCGTACAGTGGGTTACGCAGTTCAGCGAGTTCTCTTAATACCTTTTCCGGATCATCCTTTTGTAACAAGGGGCGACGCTTGTCGCGCTGGGTACGGGCAACCTGTTTGTCGATGGTGGTTTGCAGATACACTACAATACCACGCGCTGACAGGCGGTTACGCACTGCTTTGGTCATAATAGAACCGCCGCCAGTGGCCAGCACAATACCTTGTTTGTCAGTTAAATCATTAATGACATTTTCTTCGCGTTTGCGGAATCCATCTTCACCTTCGAGATCAAAGATCCAGGTAATGTCTGCGCCAGAACGACGTTCAATCTCCTGATCGGAATCGAAGAACTCGAGGTGTAACTCATCTGCTAAGTGACGACCAATGGTACTTTTACCTGCTCCCATTGGACCAACCAAAAAGATATTACGTTTTTCAGCCATATTTGCTTATTTCACAACTTATCTATGTTAAGGGCAGAATGTTCTGTTTTCCTCAACCACCCGTTCACACGTGCTTATTTTGTCGCTAATAAGCACATACACAAAACCTCGTAAAAATTTCGAGAGCGGGATTATCTCAGTTTCTCAGACCGCTATGCAAGTTTTGTTGCAGGGATTAGGGCGAAAGCGCCAAAAATGAAGCTTAGCCAAAGGATTAAGAACCGGATTGAGGGGAGAAAAGACGAAAATTATTGCCTCAGACAGGGATTTCCCGGCTGAGGCATAAAAAATTACAGTGCTTCGGTAACGATTTTGGGCGTTACGAAAATCAGCAGTTCACGTTTTTGGTACACGGTTGAGCTATTGCGGAACAATGCGCCAACTACCGGCAGATCCCCAAACAGTGGCACTTTACTCACATCATTGCTGTTAACCTGTTGAAAGATGCCACCAAGTACTATGGTTTCACCGTTTTCTACCAATACCTGGGTTTTAATTTCCTGAGTATCGATGGCCACGGCATCACCAGTAGCGGTTTGCACGGTTTCACCACGGGTATCCTGGGTCACAATCAAATCCAGAATGATACGGTTATCCGGGGTAATGTGCGGCGTTACCTTGAGGCTTAACACGGCCTTTTTAAACTCTACCGAGGTGGCACCACTGGAAGTAGCTTGTGAATAAGGTATTTCAGTACCTTGTTCAATGTAGGCTTCCTGCTGGTTAGCCACGGTAATACGCGGGCTGGCAATGATTTCACCTTTGTTTTCTGACTCCAGGGCCGATAATTCAAGATCTAAAATAGTGCCATCAGCCAGGCTGGCAATCTGAAAGCCGATACTGCCCGCGGCACTGGCCACCGGCAGGTTAACATTAAGGCGATCACCTAAAGCCGGAACGTTGCCGCCCGCTATAGTTTCTGCTCCGGAGAGTGAACCTGACACGCCGTTGTCGTCCTGGCGGTCAGAGAAGCCCCAGCGCACGCCCAGCTGCTCGTCCACATTATCGCGCACGGTTACCATGCGTGATTCGATTAATACCTGTTTTACCGGAATATCCAGAGACTCGATGACCCGGCGGGCTTCATCAATAGACGCCTGCGTATCACGAACCAGAATAGTATTGGTACGACTGTCTACCGTAACGGTGCCACGGTCGGTCAGAATACCTCCGGCGCCTTCTTCGGCTTTCAGAATCTGCGATAATTCAGCTGCTTTCGCGTAGTTAACCGTAATGCTGGCTGAAGCAAGTGGTGCCAGTTGCGCAACCTGCTGGTCTGACTGCAGTTTTTGGGTTTCACGCTGAGAAAGCTCTTCGCTGGGGGCGATCAGTAAAATGTTACCTTCCTGACGTTTATCTAACCCCTTAATTTTTAGAATCATATCCAGAGCCTGATCCCAGGGTACACCGGTCAGGCTAATCGATACATTGCCGGTAACCGTATCGGTGGTCACCAGGTTAAATCCGTTCACTTTGGCGATAATCTGCAATACCTGGCGAACCGGAACGTCCTGGAAGTCGAGGGAAATTGGCTCACCTTCATACTGGCTCTTTTCCAGTTTAGCCATTTGCTCCTGGCTCATGGGACTGACAGTCACCGTCAGGGTTTTACCGTCCTGCTCAGTGTTAGTGATTACGTTACCGGTGTAATTAAATTCAATGCGCGATGAGTCCTTCTCCTGAAAGGTCTCGATAGTGGTTACCTGCGTGCCAAACGCCGTTACATCCAGTTCGATCAATTGATCTTCAGCGAGCTCGGTTGCTGGCAGTGTAAGCACTAACTTACCGTTGGCTTCTATCACCTGAGGTTCAACATCCCGGTTATTCATGGTTAGTGTGGTAACTGCCAGACCATTAGCGCCACGGGTAAAGTCGATGTCTTTCAGGGTCGACTTAAAGACTTTCTCAGCTTCGGCATTCGGGTTAATCAATTGCGGAGATTCCTGAGCCCGGAGCTCAGCGGCAACTACATTAAACAGTAAAAACGTGACCACAGCGCCAGCTACCCAGTAGCGGCGTTTGGTTTGCCGATTTAGTCTTTCGTTAAAGATATATCGCTTAGACATCTAATAATCTCCTGCTCACGACTTCATCGTTAGCGTAGTTTCTTTCTTCTGCCAGCAGCCAGTGCCGTCAGGAACAAGCTCTTCAATAGTCACTTTGTCGTTGCCAATACTGATGATTTGTCCGAAGAACAAACCCAGTCGGCTGCCTTTTTTAGCCTGGTAAAGCCCGCCATCATTGGTTTTGAATAACACCCAGGTGTCACCGTTTGAGCGGAAACTACCGGTAAGTGACAAAGCATCGATGCCGTAGGCTTCCAGAGGCTCACGGGGACGGTTGGCATCAGGCTGTAAACAATTTGCTTTTACCTGAGCAACCACAGGCGCCCGGCTGGCTTTCGGGCGGACAAACGGACTGCGAAATCCTTGTGCGTCATAGACAAACACCGGTTTTTGTTCAAATTCCGGATAAGGTTCGATACTGGGTTTGGTGTTTTGTCTGACTTCGTTGGTATAAGCCACCAGATCATCAATATGCGGCGCACAACCAGTCGCGGTCAAGGCTACCACTGCGATCCCCAGGAGGCGAGTAAATTGCGACATTACTTACTCTCCTTGTTCTCGGTGTTGGCGGCGCGATAAGTTTTGGCCAGCAGACTCAGGCGTAAGCCGCCCTGATCGGTGTGCACTTCAAAATCGTGCATAGTCACTATTCGCGGTAAGTCGGCCACTTTAGACACGAATTCACCAAAATTGTGATAGCCACCGGATACCTCGATGCGAATAGGTAGCTCAGTGTAAAATTCTTTAGGAATTTCTTTTTCCCAGTTTAACAGTCGGAAAGTAAGGCCGGCGCTGGTTCCTACATAGGTGATGTCATCCAACAGTCCTGGCGTTTCGTTGCGGGTGGGCAGCGATTTTAACATCGAGGAAAAATCTTCTTCGATTTGGGCCAGCTGTTCTTTGTACGCCGAAAGGTTAGCCGCCAAACGGTATTTTGCCTGAAACTGCATTTTTAACTCGGCTTCCTTGGCTTCAGCCTGATCCAACAGCGGTAGTTTGGGACTAACAATACCGAAATAGCTGATACCAGACACCACAATCACAATGAATAAGGCTACAACGGTTTTTACCTCAAACGGCCAGATAGCAATTTGTTCAAAATCGAGGTCGTTAATCTCTTTTAATTTGGCAAAGTCAAACTTCTTCATTTGCCACCTCTTTCTTGCTGCTCTTTTTCCATGGCAACCTGTTCAGTAATCGAAAAGGTCAGGGTAAATTCGCTAACCGCATCAGTGGCGCTGGTGTCTGCAACGATGGATGACAGATCGCCGGAAGTGAATACTTTTGATGTTTCCAGCTGGCGCATAAATTCGGCCAGGCGGTTGTTTGACTCACTGGTGCCACGAACCTGAAGGCTGGAGCCGGTGCGCTGGAGCGATTTAAAGCTAACGCCCTGCGGCACAATCCGAGCAAGTTCATCGAGCACCTGAGGGGCCAGGTTACGGCTGCTTTGCAGTTGTTCAATCAGGGCCATGCGTTGCTCAATGGCCGATTTACTCTCTTTAATGCGTTTAATTTCTGCAATCTGACTCTCCAGAGCGGTGATCTGAGTCTGCAGGTACTGGTTGCGCGAGTTTTGATTACTGATCTGGGTATCGATAATCTGCCCAATAAACCAGAAGATTAAACCCGTCATAATGGCCACGAACGCCAGTACAACTATGTACTGTTTTTTCTGCTGCTGACGGCGTTGTTCACGCCAGGGCAGTAGGTTTACATGTGCCATCTTGACATCCCCCGGCTGGCCAGACCCGCAGCAATTGCCAGTAACGGTGCAACCTGTCCGACCTGCTCAGCATTAAGTTTGTCGCTGATTTTAACATTGGCAAAAGGATTGAAGACTTCCACCGCAATGCCAAGATCCTGCTGTAAGGTATCTACCAGCGCCGGAATAACGGCGCCAGCGCCGGTCAGAATGACTTTTTCAGGGCGCTCGGTCTGCATGGTGCTCATGTACATTTGTAAGGCACGGTTAATCTGCTGCTGTAGGTTTGCTGCAAAAATAGGCAGGGTATCGCTGATCCAGTTACTTGGCAGGGTGTTGTTGATTAACTGCTCTTCAGTATCTTTGCGGTCAAGCATATGTACCAGAGATAAATCCTGAATCAGCGAATCAACGCCGAAGCTGTGCTCTTTGGTATACACAGTTTTGCCATCATCCCAAACACTAACCTGCAGAAGAGATGAACCAATATTAATGCAGCATATACGCTGGGATTCTTCGTTATGGGGATAAAAGTAATCTACCGCGTTACCCATTGCGTAGGTTTCCACGTCCACCACTTTCGGCTCGAAGCTATGTTCACGTACCAGCGTGGAGCGATTATCCACCACATCACGGTGGGCGGCGGTAAGTAACACGTTCACTTTGCCAGAATGGGTTTCACTCATACCCACTTCCTCGAAGTCCAGATAAACTTCTTCCAGCGGGTAGGGAATTAAGCTGTCGGCCTCCACTTCTATCTGCCCTTCCAGCTCATAGTCGGTTTGATCAGGTTCCATATGGACGATTTTACTGATTACCGAAGTGCCGGCTACGGCAATGGCTGCTGGCTTAATTTTATTCTTAAGTGCCAGGCGAACTTTACGCAGCGCCACGCTTACAGCGTCGAAGTCGGTAATTTCTCGCTCTCTGAATGCTTCTTTAATAATCGGCTCGCAGGCAAACGCGGTCAGCGTGTAGTCGCCTTCAGCGCCTTCCAGCACAACTGCCTTGATGCAACGGGTGCCAATGTCGAGTCCGACAATGGGAGGTTGCTTTTTCTTGAACAGCGATTTTAGCATATCAACTGAGTCTCATTTACTTGCGATCAATTTCTAACATAAGATGTTACTTAAAATTTTTCTATTTAATGGTTCTAATAAATACACTTAGGTATAAAATATAAGTCATTTTGGCAAAAAAGCCCTGTTTATTCTTATTGTGAAGTATATCAAAACCTTCTTATTACTCGGATTTGTCGGTGCACTGCTCGGCGGTATTGCACTCACGGGTATTTATTTTTATATCAAGCCGGACCTGCCCAGCGTTGCAATCCTCAAGGATGTGCGGCTGCAAACGCCTATGCGTATCTATACTCATGACGGCAAACTCATTTCCCAGTACGGTGTAAAACGCCGCATACCGGTTACCCTTGACCAGGCGCCGGATCTGCTGCAAAAGGCGATTCTGGCCACCGAGGACAATCGTTTTTACGAACACTTTGGTATTGATCCTATCGGCATCACCCGGGCTTTCATTAACCTTGTATTGACCGGTGAGAAAAGTCAGGGGGCGAGTACTCTCACGCAACAGCTGGCCCGGGGCTTCTTCTTAACCCGTGAGAAAACCTATATTCGCAAAATTAAGGAAGTCTTTATTGCTCTGCACATGGAAACTGAGCTCAGCAAAGACGAAATTTTCGAATTGTATTTAAACAAAGTTGAGTTGGGACACCGGTCGTTTGGTTTTGGTGCTGCCGCTCAGGTGTATTACGGTAAGCGGCTCGACGAGCTAACCCTGGCGCAAATTGCCACGCTGGCCGGACTGCCCCAGGCGCCTTCGGTATTAAACCCGGTAAGCCGCCCACAACGCTCCGTGGAGCGTCGCCGTATCGTGTTGCTGCGTATGCTGGATGAAGGGTATATCACCCGTCAGCAATTTGAAGAAGCGGCCAGTGCGCCGGTGACAGCTGAGAAACACGGTGCCGAAATCGAACTGGATGCCCCTTATCTGGCCGACCTGATTTATTCAGAAATGGTGACGCTGTACGGTAAGGAAGAAGCTGAAACCGGCGGTTATCAGGTTTACGCGACGGTCTCGTCTGAATTACAGCAAGCCGCGCAAAATGCGGTGAAACAGAATCTTCACGATTATGATGAACGCCACGGTTATCGTGGCGCTGTGGCACGTTTATGGCCACAGGAGCAGAACAATGCAGAGCCGAATCCCGAGGAAACATCAACGGAATGTAATAGTGAGCCGCTCTACCCCGACTGGCCATGCGAAGTGACCGAAGAAGCTATTATCAGTCAACTGGATAACGCAGGAGCTTTTGGCTTTGTCTTTCCGGTGGCTGTTATCAGTGTTGATGAACAATCTTTTACCACCCGTGACGTAACCGGCATCGAACGGGTGATTGAATGGGAAGGGCTGGACTGGGCCCGGCCGTTCTTAAGCGATAGCAGACAGGGGCAGCCCCCGTCTCAGGC
>JAYZXK010000209.1:0-3920 GCA_036141415.1 Pseudomonadota bacterium | reverse complement strand
ATAATGAGTGTGTACCGGCAACCTAAATACAGTTATTACTTTTATCAAAGCCAGCGCTCACCGGATCATGAGAGTGCTGCTTACGACAGCGGCCCCATGGTCTTTATCGCCAGCGACTGGCAAAGCAATTCCAGTACAGACGTCCGAGTTTACAGCAACGCCGACGAAGTTGCGCTGTACTTAAACGATCAACTGGTAGAGAGAAAGTCACCGCAGCGTAACCGACTATCCAGTCACTTATCCCACCCGCCGTTTATTTTTAGCCTGGCTGAATTTACTCCGGGTTCGTTGCGCGCAGAAGCCTATATTGATGGTCAGCAGGTTGCACAGCATGAAGTGGTGACTCCGGGGGAAGCAGAGCGCCTGACATTAGCGGTAGATACTGCTGGTGTTGCCATTGCCAGCGAGTCACCCGATCTGATTTTTGTTTACGCTCAGTTACGCGATGCGAACGGCAACCCGGTTTACGACAATGGCATTCCAATCAGCCTTACGGTCACAGGCAATCTGGAACTGGTGAATCCTGAGCCGGTCGTCAGTGAGCGAGGCCAGGGCGCTTTTCTGATTAAAACCTTTGGGGAACCCGATGGGGCAACAATTACCGTTGAGTCACCTGCACTGGGAGCGGCATCGTATACGTTTTAGTGTTTGCTGGCTGTTACGCGCTAGGACTTGCTTTTTTTAAAGCGTTAAACGCAAGTCGGCACAGCTGTACTCTAATGAGTGAGATATGCGAAATGCGTTTATAATCAATTGTCACGCAGGCTTTGACTTGCAGTCAGCGCCCGCTTTACTATAACCAGTAGAAACCGGATTTGAGGAAGATTTGTGGTAACAATCAGTGATGTAGCAAGGGCTGCTGGCGTCTCTTCAGCGACTGTTTCCCGGGTCGTGAATGGCAAAGGGAAAGTGGGTGACGCGTGCCGCGCCAGGGTGCAAAAAATTATTCAGGAGCTCGGCTATAAACCCAATTCTTCCTCGCAGGCTTTTTTGCATCGCCAAACCATGAATGTGGGGCTTATTACTCCCAAAATCTCGATGGAGTTTTTTGGTAATCTTGCCGCTGGCGCTGAAGTCGCAGCAAGGGCTAACGGTTACAGTTTGCTTATCTGCAATTCCCTGTATGAGGAAGAGTCGGAAATGGCCGCCATTGAAAGCTTGCATGGCAAGGGCTGTGAGTCGATTCTTATGCACAGCGATTATTTAACCGATAAGCAATTGATTGAGTTAAGTGAACGCTATAAAGGACTGGTTTTCATTAATCGTTACATTCCCCAAATTGCCAATCGTTGTGTTTGGTTCGACAATGTGGCTTCCTCAGCGCAAATCGTCGACTTGTTAGCCAGCCAGGGTCACAAGCGCATAGCCGTGGCAACCAGTATTTATCAGAACCGGGATCCTCAGCAGCGTTTGTTGGGAGTGCGTCAGGGCTTCTTGGTGCAAGGCCTTAACTTCAATGAAAAGCTACTGGCTGAGTCCACTGCCAACCTGGAAGGCGGTAAAGCCTGTGCCAGAGAACTGTTACAAAGTGGCGAGCCCTTTACGGCTGTGATTGCCTATAACGATCTAATGGCGGTGGGAGTTGTTCATGAGCTGGTGAAAAATGGTTATCAGGTACCTCAACAGGTCTCCGTAGTGGGCTTTGATGACTCTGCGCTATGCAAAGCCTGTATCCCAACGCTTTCTACTATCAAATACCCCATTGAAGAAATGGCCAACTACGCCGCCAAGCTGGCTATTGATTTAGCCAAAGATACAGCAACACCGGAAAATAAAACCCACTTGTTCACGTCGGCATTAATCGAGCGTGACAGTGTAGCGCCGGCGCCTGCTTGAGGGTATTTTGCCATCAGGGTGTTGGCTGGCGTGACGCAACAGTGCGGTGAAAGGTAAATTTCCTGAGCACGAACAAAGCCAGCCCGCTAAAAGCCAGGGAGCCTGCGACCAAAATCATTCGCATTGTGAACAGCACTGAGTCAGACTGAGCTCTAGTGGTATCCGCATTAAAGCCAATAATATTGAGCAACAAACCAGACCCGACAAAGGAAATCACCAACGCCAGGTTTGCTACGCGGTTATGCCGCGCAATTACATAACTGTCGCTTAAGCTGCCTGTAATACGTTGGTTTTCATAACAAATGTCTGCAAGGATTGCTGGGATGAGGGTTGTGTGCGCTGTCCAGACCCAGGTGCCCAGTAAACTGTCAATAATAAGCCAGTATTCCATCCCCGGCTGATAAATAAACCACTTACTCACTGCATTAATACAATTGATAACATAAATGCACTGCAGAGTTCGCTTCTTGCCAAAGCGGTTGCCGGCTTTTACTATCACCGGAATAGCCAACAATCCAAACAGGGCATAACCGGTAGACAGATAACCTTTCCAGATCGCACCCTGGGCAATGTCACCGGCATTAACAAAATAGACCAACACGTAAAAGTCCAGATTGATGCACATGCCGACGAGACCAAACTGGATCACGGTCACGGCAAACAACCATTTGACCTGAGTGTAAAGAGATGATGAAAAAGGCGAGGTGGTAGGGCTGTTTACAGGCGCTATGGCCCGTTTTGCGCGGGAACGACACAACAGGCCACTTACGCTTGAAAGCATACCTATCAGAAGCACCGAAACCCACAAACCAATAGTTTTCATACCCAGCGCAAGGGAAAAAAACACTTTTGACTGGGCCAGCGGAAACAGCCAGAAATAGATGATAGAGCCGAGTTTTTCAAATACGGTGGTGAACCCCATTACGGCAGTCAACTCACGGCTCTCAGAGGTTGATTCAACAGCCAGGCAACGCACTACTACTGTCATGAAGGTAGCAAAAAAGAAAAAGAATAGCGAACAGCCAAACAGGTAAAGTATGCTAAGCGTATCTGACCAGTGAGTGGGAACCCGCCACATTGCTGCAAATGACAGCGCACAAAACCAGCCGGACGCTATCAGTATCACGCGGTGGCTGTGTCGCACAGGTGAGAAGGTATCAATCACTGTCGCCGCCCATGGACTGATTAGCGCTGAGAAAAAAACCGGGATAGTCAGCACCAAACCTAACAAAAAGGGGTCCACGCCCAGCGTCATTTGGTAATAAGGTATGGCCAGGGCACCGATCCCATGACCGACAAAGAAGATGGCAAAAAAACCACTACCCAGAGCCACTTTGTGTTTAAGCATGGTATTGGCCTGTTATTTAAATCATCCCCGATAAAAACAAATGAGTTTGCGTAATCAACAGCTTACCCCAGTATATTGCCAACATCTGTGGCATAAATGCTGCGACATTAATGGATTTGCACTTAATTATCCAGATATTGTACGCCATTTGACTCGATATAACGTGCCTCCGAGATATCCACCCCTCGAATTGCTAACCCTCCGGCATCTATTATGGCGCTTGCAGCAGGATTTACCTGCGCATTGTTGTCAAACAGTGAACGGGTGGCGGCATCGTCATTCTGCCAGTCCGGGGCATTCAGCCAATTGTCAGATTGTGTCCAGGTGGCGCCCCAATAGAACAGGCCAGCGAAACCATTAATATTTTTAACTGCATTAGTTAAATCAAAAAGGTAGTTATACTGGCCCTGTTTGGTTTGCGGGTAAGACGTAGTGCTACCTGCATCACTGGTGGTCCAGTATGCAGCGGTTTCTACCATATATACCGGCAGGTTGAAGTCGCTGTGCAGGCTGCTGATAGTGGTAGTGGCGTCGTTAATTGTGCCGTGCCACATCTCATAAAATGATAGGCCGATAGCATCTATCTTGCCGCCGTTGTTGATGTAACTGGCATACCAGGTCGTTGCGGCACTGCCTACACCAGCATAGTGAATGATTACCGGAATATTGCTAGATACGCTTTTTACAGCGTCATATCCAGAGTTGGTAAATCTCACAAAGTTGCCCCAGCCATTTT
>JAYZXK010000208.1:0-5790 GCA_036141415.1 Pseudomonadota bacterium | reverse complement strand
ACAGCATTACAGAATAACGCAATTGAAGTGGGTACTTTATTGGTGAAAAAGATGCCAAGTCGTGATTTAAGTGAACCAGAGCAAGATGGCAAAACGCTGCAAGCCTGGATCAACGACAACGGCCTGCAAGATAACGCCATTGCTAAAGAAGTAATGGCCCGTCTCTAAGGGTCATAAACGAATTCATGATAGCCATGTAAACATTTCAACATGGTAGCAGGGCTCCGGGCTCTGCGGTGGGGCGCCTAAGGGCGCCTTTCCTTTTTTCGATAACTCACCATCAAACATACGCTTTTGCCCATAACGTATAATCTCAAATACCAATGTATGATTCTCAGTATGTCATCCTATCTTCAACTAAGGTGTAATAAGCATGTTGCTGACCGAGATCAATAAAAGCGAGCGTAGTATGAAAATCAAAATCGTTACCCTGAGCCTGCTTACCTGCGGTTTATTCACAGGCATGGCAATGGCCAATGAACATAATACCCAATCGGCTTCTGGTGCCAGCGCTCCACAACTGGTTAAAAAATTCCGTGCCGATTCATCACGTTTGCCGGTTGACCAGTTACTCAACAAATACACCAAGCAAAATAGTAAATCAGAGAGTGCCTTCACCCTGGCGCCAGCAATATCGTTGAACAACGTTAATCAGCAGCCGGGACAACAAGCCGGTCGGTAATCAACTGCCCTGCTGACCCTGTACCAAATATTAGTTATCACAATTTGTTGCATTCATTGACTACCCCTCAGGCCTAATTGTCACTACACTATGCGCCAATTACTGCCGATAAAAAGTCAGGGCGATCTATGCAACCTAAGCAGCAACCTCAGTCTTCGAGCCACTCACGAACGTTCGTGCCAGCAATGTCATTGCTTGCTAGCGCGTTACTCTCTTCTTCAGTGTTTGCACAATCTTCTCCTGTGGCCCCTGAGTCCGGGCTGGAAACCATAGAAGTAACAGCACAAAAACGTTCGCAAAACTTACAGGAAGTGCCGGTAGCCGTTACCGCCCTGAGTGGTGAGATGCTAGCGGAAAAAGCCAGTTTCGACATTTTTGATATCGAACGTAGTGTCCCTACCCTGTCAGCTTTTCAGAGCCAGAGTGCAACCAACAGTGCCTTCGCCATTCGCGGGATTGGTACCTCGTCGCAAAACTTTGGTTTTGAGTCCTCGGTGGGATTATATGTAGATGGCGTTTATCGTGCCCGCCAGAACTCGGTAATTAACGATTTGGTGGATATCCAGTCGGTAGAAGTGCTGCGCGGTCCTCAGGGCAGCTTGTTTGGTAAAAATACGCCTTCCGGTGCCGTGGTTATTAATACCGTTAATGCCGATTTTGATGGCCGGGGCTTTTTGCAGGTCACTGCCGGCAATTACAATACGCTCAATATAAGTGGCGCTAAGTCGGTAACCCTGATTGACGACGTACTGGCTATGCGCGCAAGCGGCTTTACTGCACGCCGTGATGGCTGGGTAACCGACCAGACGCACCCCGGCAAAGACCTTAACAATCGCGACCGTTCAGGTTTTCGTTTGCAAGCCTTGTATACACCCACAGAAACCGTATCGGTAAGAGTGATTGCCGACTATGCCGAGCTCGACGAGCGCTGTTGTGCAGCGCTCACCTGGCAGGGTAACGCCCAGGCAAACGAGATTGCGGGTAAATATGGTACCGATAGCCTTATTGCCTCGCCATTAATTGGCGGCCGCGTGTTTACCCAGGCGCAGTATTTTGATTTCACCACAGCGCTCAGCACCTCGCCGCGTTCAGCCATGCAGGACCGGGGATTGTCAGCAGAGATCGACTGGCAAATCAGCGACACCTTATCGTTGGTGTCTGTCAGTTCACTGAGAAAATTTGATAGCTTTGACTATATCGACTCTGATTTCTCCGATGGCGAGTTATTATCTACCATCAATGACTCGGCACAACGCGCAGTGACTCAGGAGCTCAGGGTTCACTATGCCTCGCCCTCGTTGTCGGCCATTGCCGGTGTCTTTTACTTTCATCAGCGCCTTGACCTTGATTTCAATAATATGATTGGCAGTGATTTTCCGGCCTTTTTTGCCACCAGTGCAGCCGAACTTCAGCCTCTTATTGAAGGAATTAATACACTCAGTACGTTAAGTGGTGGCCTGATAGCATCGGTGGCACCCGCCACGCCGGGAGGCACCGACTTCCCGCACAGTGCCGATCAGACGCAAGACAGTTATGCAGTTTTTGCCCAGACAGACTGGATGTTTCTGCCACAGTGGACCCTGACTACCGGGATCCGCTGGACTACCGAAGATAAAACACTAAACGGCGAATTCAGCGAGGTGGGGCCAGGTATAGATGGTTTACCTACTCAACCACAGGATATTCCTAACCCCTATGCCGCTGTGCCAGCTTTAACCGATATCGCCACAGCGCTGGCCACCATGCAGATGCCCGGAGCAGATTCGCTGGCAGCCATCGCACCGTTTCAGAATCCGGGCTGGGGCTTTTATTTTCTTAATACGGCTTCCATCCTGCCACGGCCTTCCATGCAGGAATCCTTATCCGATGACAATGTTTCCGGTTCGGTTAAAATTAGTTACCAGCCCAATGATGAACGCCTGATATACTTGTCCTGGGCGAATGGATTTAAGTCTGGTGGTATCAATACCGACCGCATAGCGCCTGGATTCGACCCGGTTTTCAAAGCAGAAACGTCCCGGGCCTGGGAATTGGGTGTGAAGCAAGAATTCCCTGCATACAATTTACGCTTTAATCTTGCCCTGCATAAAACGGATATCGACGACTTTCAGGCATCCACCTTTACCGGGACCGGCTTTAATCTGCAAAATGCTGGCAGTATTGGCACCAAGGGTGTTGAATTCGATTTGATCTGGTTACCGGTTGCCTCAACCCAGATATCGTTAAATTTCGCCCGCACACTGGCCACCTTTGACGAGTTTGACAATGGCACCTGTTGGGTTGCCTACACCTGGCATACGGGCATTGACGACCCGGGCCGTCAAAACCCGGAAGATCCCTATTGTTCAAGGGCTGGAGACCGCATCGGTTTTGAACCGGAAACCCGTTACACGCTGGGTCTTGAGCATTATATTGACGTCTTTAGCTTCCCCACCACAGTGCGCGTGGATTATCTGTACACCGGTGATCTCTTCATGGATGACACCAACGATCCCTATAAACATCTCGACAGCTTTGATCTGGTTAACGCGAGCTGGATGTGGGAACTACCGGCATGGGACAGCCAGTTAATTGTCTGGAGTAAAAACCTGTTCGATACCGAGTACGTGGCCAAAAATGGTTTTGACGTGCCGGTTCAGGCGGGCAAGATTATGGCTTACCCTGGCATGCCACGCACCTGGGGCATTACCCTGAGAACCCAGTTTTAATTACGACATTCAGTTACCCGGTGTTCCCTTTTCACCGGGTAACTAAACCCTTCTTCGCTGCTTTTATTGAACGAGATCAAATCGTCTTTGCTCAGAGTCTGTATGCTAGGGCTTATCAGGAACTATCCGGTTCCCATAACGATAAACAGATGAATTCAGGCTATGCAAACTATCGATTTTTTTGACCCGGCGCTACTTAATAAATACAACATCAACGGCCCGAGATACACCTCGTACCCTACCGCTCTGGAATTTAATAACGATGTGAGTGATGCCACCCTGCTAACGGCCGCACAAACCAGTCCTGCGCAGGATTTGTCGTTATACGTGCATATTCCGTTCTGTCATTCACTGTGCTATTACTGTGGTTGCAATAAGGTCGTTACCCGACACGCCGATAAGGCAGACCTCTATCTGGATTATCTGAGTAAAGAAATTACCCTGCGTGCTGCCGCTTTTGAGCATTACACAGTTCGGCAGTTACACCTTGGCGGCGGTTCACCGAGCTTTCTGTCTCCTGAGCAACATCAGCGTTTAATGGCACTGTTAAAAGAGGCCTTCAACTTTGCTGACGATGCTCAGTGCAGCATCGAAGTCGATCCCCGCACGGTCGACACCGACTACATCAGCGCCCTTGCTAACGCAGGTTACCGCCGTATCAGCATTGGTGTACAGGACACCGACTATAATGTTCAACAAGCGATTAACCGGGTCCAGAGTACGTCTCATATTGCCAGTCTGGTAAATCATGCCAGACAGGTTGGCTTTGAATCAGTTAACCTCGACCTCATTTATGGTTTGCCCCATCAAACCGAGGAAACCTTTAAGACCACCCTGGCGGCAGTAAAAGCCATGGAGCCGGAGCGGGTTTCACTATTTAGCTATGCACACCTGCCGGAGCGTTTTGCCGCGCAGCGTAAAATTAAAGACGAATGGCTGCCCTCTGCCGAGCTTAAACTGGCTTTAATGAAACAGGCCATGGCCACCCTGAGTGAGGTAGGTTACGAACTGATTGGCATGGATCATTTTGCTAAGGCCGACGACGAACTCGCCGTCGCTCAACGTCAGGGTAAGCTGCACCGCAATTTTCAGGGCTATACCACAAGGGGTGATCTCGACCTGCTTGGATTAGGCGTTTCGTCTATCTCTGCCATTTACAATATGTACGGTCAGAACCCTAAAACCCTTAACGATTATTATGCGGCACTGGATGAAACGGCAAATCTGACCACCAAAGGTGTGTTATTAAACCGCGATGACATGTTGCGCCGGCAGGTCATTATGCAGTTGATGTGTAACCTGAACCTGGCCCTTTGCGATATCGAATCAGAGTGGGAAATTGATTTTAACGCCTATTTTGCAGATGCCATTGCAGCTTTGGATCCTTTTATAGACGACGGCCTGGTATCGGTTACCGCGCAGCATATCCGGGTAGCCCCAAAAGCGCGCTTACTGATCCGCATCATCAGTATGTCTTTCGATGCCTACCTGGCCAGACAAATTCACCAGCGCCGTTATTCACGGGTAATCTAGCCTGGCCTGCCGGGCTTTAAATAATTGCCAACCGGATTAGCGGCCAGTGACGCGAGGCACTGGCCCATTAATTCATCCATACTGAAGCCATCATCCCCACTGCAACTGGCTATGGATGATTTAAAACGAATAGTTAGGGGTAACTTTGTACCACTGCTGAAAAGATAATTGCCTATTGCCCTACTCACCTTATCGGCGAAACTCAGCCCTTGCTGTTCAGTAACACTGGGTAAGCTGATAGCGAACGTGGCGCCACTGATACGGCAACATTTGGCCAGCGGCGAGGCAAGTTGCCCTTCAATTACCCGGGCAACCGCCTGAATAGCCTGGTTGCCGTGATGAAACCCCTGATGCTCATTTATGTCACCGATACCCGCAATTTTTATCAACAACATTGAAAAAGGCTGATTGTTGAGTTGGCAGTAATGCAAATGGTCGCAGACCTCCTGCATTAAGTAATGCTCTGTCTTCATGCCGGTGAGCGGATCGTCATACCCCGTATGAAACATGGAGTCGGCAACAATTTTGCTCTTCAGTAAATTCTCAGCACGCTGCTTAAGAGTACTGCTGATAACCGGTTTTTTCACAAAATCATTGCCGCCGGCAATCCAGCAGGCTTCCTGAATATTGCGCTCAACAGAAGAGGTAATAAACAAAATGGGAATTTTAACAAAGTTATTGTTGGCGCGGACTTTCTCGCAAAATTCCAGGCCCGACATATCCGGCATCTGAATGTCCAGTACAATTAAGTCAACCGGATGAACGGCGAGAAAGTTAAACGCTTCCTGAGCACTGCCAGCCGCTTCACAATGACAAATGTCGCTTAACACCGCAATCAGCATCAGACGAGTAATTTCATCATCATCG
>JAYZXK010000207.1:0-15122 GCA_036141415.1 Pseudomonadota bacterium | reverse complement strand
TGGTGCTTGAATCACGGGTAAAAGAACGTACCGTGGAGTTACAGGTTTACGCAGAAGAACTGTCTCGCAGCAATCGCGAGCTGGAAGATTTTGCCTTTGTCGCCTCGCACGATCTACAGGAACCATTGCGCAAGATACGCGCCTTTGGCAATCGCATCAGCACCGGCTATAAAGATGCTCTTGATGAACGTGGTCAGGACTTTCTTAATCGCATGCTCAATGCCGCCGAGCGTATGTCCATGCTAATCAGTGATTTATTGTCATTCTCCCGGGTGACTACCCGCGGCAAGGATTTTGAGGATACCGATTTAAATAGCGTCGTCGCCTCGGTGTTGGAAGATCTCGAAATCACCGTCGAAGAAAAGCAGGCAGAAATTCAGACCGACTCACTGCCAGTAATGAAAGCCGATGCCTCACAAATGAGTCAGCTGTTTTTAAACTTGTTGTCTAATGCACTGAAATTTACCAAACCAGACCAGCCACCGGTTATTACTTTACGCTATGAATCTATCGATGAGGAGGAGGCAGAAGCCCTTCATCTGTTGCCAGGCCTGAGCTGGTTCAAACTAACCGTAGAGGACAATGGCATAGGCTTTGAGCAAAGCTTTGCCGAGAAAATATTTGCGCCGTTCCAACGCTTACACGGGCGCTCAGAGTATAAAGGTACCGGTATCGGCTTAGCGGTTTGCCGCCGCATTATCGAACGTCATAACGGCAC
The DNA here is from genome assembly GCA_036141415.1 of Pseudomonadota bacterium. Taxonomy (GTDB): domain Bacteria; phylum Pseudomonadota; class Gammaproteobacteria; order Enterobacterales; family Alteromonadaceae; genus Alteromonas. The sequence continues at coordinate 14,404 of JAYZXK010000207.1, read as the reverse complement.
CATAGAAGCCTTTAGTGAGCCCGGCCAGGGCGCCAGATTCGAACTTTACCTGCCAGAAGACGGCCAGCCGTTTACCAACTTGCAACAACAGGGAGTAATAAGTCATGCCGAACAATAGCTTACCCGTCACCATATTAATGGCCGATGACGACGAAGACGACAGATTACTGGCGCTCGATGCGTTAAAAGAAGGCCGGGTGCTTAACAATTTACACTGTGTTGAAGATGGAGTGGAACTGCTGGAGTATTTGCGTCGGGAAGGTAAATTTGCTGATCCTGCCACGTCTCCCCGACCGAGTTTGATTTTGCTGGATTTGAACATGCCGCGCATGGACGGCCGTGAAGCCTTGCAACATATCAAAGCCGACCCCAGCTTACGCAGTATCCCGGTAGTCATCCTGACGACGTCTAAAGAAGAGGAAGATATGATCCGCGGTTACGACCTCGGCGCAGCGTCTTACATAACCAAACCGGTTAACTTTGAAGGACTGGTAGATCTGATGCGCGCAATAGGTCGCTACTGGATAGAGTTTGTTGAACTGCCCCACAATAAATAGGTATTAATGACCCATGACAGACCATGTTCGCATACTGCTGGTTGAAGATGATGAAGACGATTATTTTCTGACCGCCGACTCGCTCTCGCAGTGTAAGTCGCCGGTGTTCGAGCTGGTATGGGCCAAAACAGGTGAAGAAGCCATCGAGCACCTGCAAACGGATACCTTCGATTTGTGCCTGCTCGATTACCTGTTGGGCCAGGAAAATGCCATGGACGTGCTGGAAAAGCTTAAAGGCCTGTCCGTAACCATTCCGGTAGTGGTACTCACAGGCCAGGCAGATAGTATTGTTGATGACAGGGTAATGCGCGCCGGTGCCGAGGACTTTTTAACTAAAGCCGAAGTCGACACACCGCGCTTTATGCGAACTATTCGCTACGCTCTGGTGCGCCGCGAAATTGAAACTGAACGATTAGAACGTAATCGCATCGAGCAGCAAAACAAGGCCAAGGATAAATTTCTCGCCCACCTTGGCCATGAACTCAGAACCCCGCTGGCCTCTATACTCGGTTATACCGAGCTGTTACTGGACAGTCCTGGTAACGAGCGAATTAACGCTGAACTCTCAACCATCTTTAATAACAGCAAACATTTGCTTAGCCTGCTCAACGACCTACTGGATATGTCGCGGATCATGGCCAACAAGTTAGAACTGGTACCACAAACGCTCAATCTGAACGGCTTTTTAACCGATCTTTATAGCCTGATGGTTATGCACGCCAGTGAGAAAGGCCTGGTTTTAACCGTTAGCGCCAATTCGTTAATCCCCGAATATATCAAGGTAGACCCTACCCGACTGCGGCAAATCCTGATCAATCTTGTTAATAACGCAATTAAATTTACCGACAATGGTGAAGTGGCAATCAATGTTGAATTCGATAAAGACGGCGAGCGGATTTGCTTTGCGGTAAAAGATACCGGTATTGGCATGCCGGCAGACAAGCTTGAAACCATTTTTAAGCCCTTCGAGCAAATTGAGGATCTTATCCACGCCAACCATGGTGGTGCCGGCCTCGGGCTGGCCATTTCCAATGAGTTAGTCAGCCGTATGGGTGGCCGTATCAGAGTAGAGTCCACCCAGGGCGAAGGCAGTCGCTTTTGGTTTTGTATCAATGCCGAAGGCAGCACTGAACAGAATCTTATTCGCTTGAATCTGGAGGCACCTGAGCGTCTTCCAGTCCAATTTAAAATAAATCAACACCTTGATGGCCGGGTGCTGATTGTTGATGACTTACGTGAAATTCGCCGTCTCACCGGCCGTTTAGTTAGCATGAGCCAGGCACAGGTAAGCTACGCCCAGAATGGCGCCGACGCATTGGAAAAAATACGTAGCGCAGAGCATAGCGGTGAACCTTTCCACCTGGTACTGATGGATATACATATGCCGGTGATGAATGGCATTGATTGTTTAAAGGCTATGCGCTCCTCTGGTATCCAAACGCCGGTAGTAGCCGTTACGGCAGCCAGTCGTAAAGGGCTTAGAGAATCCTTACTGGCCGAGGGTTTTGACAACGTAATTGCCAAGCCTATCGACCGTAAAGATTTAAGTGAAGTGCTCAGTACCTTTTTACTACCAGCCACCCAGCCTGCTGCGCCGAAAGAAACCAGCAACGCTGAGCAGAAGTCGTCTTTACTGGTAGTGGAAGATGATGAGGACGCGGCAGAATTAATGTGCCTGCTGTTAAATTCGTTGGGTTACGAGGCAGATATTGCACTTAATGGCCAACAGGCTCTAGAAAAAGTTGCCAATGCCCCGGCACATTATGTCCATGTGCTTATGGATCTGCATTTGCCCGATACTGACGGCTATGAACTGACCGCTGCCATCGCTGAAGTCGCCCCTGGCCTGAACGTGACCATTATCAGCGGCGCTGAGCCAGATAAAGGCCGACTAGAGGGTTTACCCATCGCGCAGGTGTTACTCAAGCCCGTGAGTAAAGCTGATCTGGCCGTACTGAACTTTTGCGGGTAACTTCTTGCAAGTTTTACACTGCCTTTTCCTATCATTGTTAACTCCACCTGCAAAGAAACAAGGTTAAGCCAATATTATCAATAACTTACACATTACCACATTGATGGCACAAGCGTTGCACTCCCTCCTGTAAGCACAGGTTTAATTCGGTCAGTAACCAGTTAATCGAAGCTTTCAACACCCGGTTACTGACGATAACGCAAACAGGAAAACAACATGGACATACAACTATTAGGCAGATTATTCAGCGATGCAGTGTTGATCAGAGTTTTAGTATTCGCTGTGGTAACCACTTGTATGCTATCCGGTTGCGCAGGTTCCGGCTTAACAGCAACGCCTTATCAGGCGGCCGAGTCAGCCCGCGACGTAGGTTATTCGTCACATCGCCTGTCTGAGGGGAAATTTAAAATTCTTTACAAAGCCAATAGCGCTACCAATAAAGAAACCCTGGAACAATACAGCCTGCAACGTGCAGAAGAGATTGGTCTGGAACGTGATTACAACTGGTATCGCATTGTTTCCAGCGAGGCTGTGACCATGCCGTCCATGACCGACCAACAGGTAATAACTGCCGCCCCTCAGTCACAAACGGTTGATGGTGCAGTTACCGGCGATGTTACCGCTACCAGTTTACCTTCTAATCAGCAGTGTACGGTATCCGGCTGTGAGCAGGTGTCTACGCCCAATCCCGTTTCAGGCGATTCGTCTGAAGCTGGCATGCAATACTATGCCATGACCATCCAGTATGGTCGTTTCGAACCGATCCCCGATGACGCTATCGAATTGAGATAAGCGTTTTCAAAGGTCAAACAAATAAGGTGTAACTGTGGTTATGTCGAACACCGGAAAATGTGCCATCAAAATGTTTAAAGACCTTTTCAATCAAGGCGCTGAGCTTTACCAAACTGCTCAGCAAAGCAATCAGCAGCCGCAACAGCGCGCGTGTTTACGGGTGTTAAGAGCCGAGAAGCTTCGCGCCCTGCGACTGATGGAGGCAGAGAGCAATAGCGGACATGATTATGCGCTGTCGGAACAGGTGAAAGAGCAATTTAAGTCAATGCTTGAGCACTACCCTTCTATTCGTCATGTTCGCGATTTCATAGAAATAGAACAACGATTGTTGGCAAGTCTCAAAGAAAACCTGACTTCGCTGACCCCGTCCCCGCTGTCTTTAAACCTGCGTACGATTACCACCCGTCATCAGCAATGCCTGGAAAAGCTCAGTCGTGAGCTTGCCGGGCAGCCGGATAAGTAGTCCGGCACAGCCCCCATTTATACACAAAATTACCGCCTGGTTCAGTGACAACATCCCCTGCTCCGGCGCCATAAATTTATCGCGACAGCTGCAATAATATGGCGTAAGCTACTGATACCAATCGGCATAGAAGTTTACCCTCTCAGAGTGATCCCTGAGGGCTAGTCGAAAACGGCTTAGATCACGACGCGTTCACTGAGGCATAGGTACTCTATGTCCAGGGGACGCAACACAGATGTAAGTCGTTTTGGCCACTCCCTTTGGGCAATTCCCTAAGGGCGAGCTGTCAGGCTTTCTGGCGTTGTTACGCTTGCTTGATTTGGAACCACCAAACCTGTGCAACCAAGCCTAGCCAAAAAGCCTGACAGTCTTGCTGAGTGGGCAAACTTCTATGCCGATTGGTATGGAACGTAGTTGGTCCTGTCTGCTCTTATCACGAGTGAACCAGGGCTATGAGTAGCAAAAGGAAAACAATAACATGGACGCAAAAAATGACGCTCCGGCAACGCAGAAAAAGCGCCTCGGTGGCTGGTTAATTTTAGTAGGCCTTGGCGTAGTAGTTAGCCCGTTTCGGCTATTGATGAATACACTACCCGCTTATGAACCATTGCTACAGAGTGACATATGGGATGCACTAACCAATCCGGACTCTGCGGCCTATCATCCTTTATGGGGGCCTTTACTGATTGGTGAAATTACCTTTAATGTGGGGTTGTTTCTGGCTTCGCTTTATTTAATTTATCTGTTTTTTACCCGCCACTGGCTATTCCCCTCATTTTACATTGGCATAGTGCTCTCTTCTCTGGTGTTTATTCCGGCTGATGCCTGGTTAGTATCCATTGTGTTACCGCAAGAGCCCATGTTCGATCCTGACACTACCAAAGAGTTTGTACGAACGCTGATTGGTGCTCTCATCTGGATCCCATACATGTTGATGTCACAGCGCGTAAAAGAAACCTTTGTGAAAGAACATCAAGAACTGTCACCCGCTTTACCGGTAGCAGAATCCAATTGATGAAATTAGTTCTATTCACAAGCTGTGTGGTTCTGGTTTGAATCTAAAAATCGGCAGTATCTAAATCGAAGAAAGAAAAATCATTGCGCCCTTGTTCAGTGTTGTCATCGTCACTGGCATACATAACAAAGTAGAAGAATCATCATGGATGAGGATTCAGTCGATGCAGCACAGGGGTGACGAATAACCGAAATGCCAGTGGCATTTCGCAGTATGAGGAACGACACGCCATGGATGGCGTGGCTGGAATGAATCACACGGACGTTTGTTGCGGTTGTCTCAAATTCGCTGTCCGCGACTCCGACAAAAAATATATAAACAACTATCGTAGCTGAACGCTGCTAGCGGGGAAATAAATCACACCTGCGTTCAATAGAAACCTAACTCAGGTACTATTCCGGTGTTTTTAAATTTGCCTGATTGGCATTTTCCACCCAGTCCAAGTCCTTGGTTTGTTCATCCAGCGTGCCTTTGGCATCTTCTAAGAAGACTTTGCAGAAATAATCCACACAAGGATGCATTTCGCGATAACGCTCCAACTGGATCTCCATTTCTTCCATGGCATTGGAAAACTCGTGATTCGATTTAGCCAGCTCATAATCACACTTGAGGTAAGCACACAGCACATCAGCAGCCTTGGCCAGGCGCACATGCACGTCATTTTTGTCTTGTAGTATAAGCGGCTCATAACAGGCCTGTAGCGGCTCTGGCAGCGTTTTTATAAGCATTTGCTCAAACCGTCGCTCGAGCTTTTTAATCGCCTGAGTGGTTTCCGGGTCGTGATATTTCACCGGACTGGGAATGTCGCTCATACCGGCAATTTCGCTACCTTCATGAAATATAGCCATGGCAGCTACCCGGTCTGGCTCAATATCTTCCCCATAGACTTCCCTGGCGATTACGCCAAGCATATGGGCAATTACCGACGCTTCATAAATGTGGGTAGATAGCATTTCTGACTGAAACTGCGCCATCAGCGGCCAGCGTTTTACATTACGGGCGCGCTGCATAAGACCAATAAAGGCGGAATGACTGTTGGCCATGGGTTCTCCGGGTGAAATTTAGCAATAATGTACCGATCCTAAAGCTTATCGGCAGTGATGTCAGCCTAACACAGCATCGTGGTCTGTAAAATATGCACGAACTCCTGTAACGAATTATCAAAGACTGCCTGACCAACCCAGGAAATTCTTATTTTTACCATAATTATCAATTGGATACACATTGGCACAAGATAAGCATATATCACTGTGACATTAGATGAAATTAAAGGAGACATCATGTTAGGTTGGGCAATTACATTTTTTATCATTGCCATCATCGCAGCAGTTTTCGGTTTTGGTGGAATCGCCGGTGCAGCAACTGGTATCGCACAGTTTCTGTTCTTCTTATTTGTAGTACTACTGGTTATCTCTTTGGTTGCTGGCGCGCTTCGCGGCAAAACCCCAAGAGCCTAGTCAATCACAAACTCAATAACCAATCAGGGAGATTATTATGAAAACGTTGAAATTACTTGATGTACTTAAAATGACTGTTATCGCTGCATTTGCATGTTCTGTTATCGCATGTGGTGACGGTGAAGCCGAAGATGCCGGTGAAGCTATTGATGAAGCAGTAACTGATGCTGGCAATGCCGTTGAAGACGCCTGTGAAGATGTTAAAGAAGGCGTGGATGCAGAAGACAAAGACTGTTAATCTGCACTCGTAACAGAAGGGCAATGTGTCGCTACAAACGTGGTAGCACATTGCCCTTTTTGCGTTTAGTGCTGTTTACTTTTCTTATCCAGCACGCCCATGGCAAACGCTGAAATCACAAAGGTTAAATGGATAAGCACATACCACATGAGCTTTTCGTTCTCGATATTCTTTGCATTCATAAAAATTTTCAGCAAGTGAATCGATGATATTGCCACAATCGATGCTGCCACCTTACTTTTAAGCGTGCCGGTATCCAGCGTACCCAGCCAGGCCAGTTTTTCTGTCCCTTCTTTTAAATCGATGCTTGAAACAAAGTTCTCATAGCTGGTAAACATCACCATAATGATCAGGCCGGATACCAGAGCAATATCAATCAGCGATAATACTACCAGCACAATATCGGCTTCACTGATTTCCAGTACGTGGGGTAAAAGATGAAATATTTCCTGGAAAAACTTAATCCCCAGGGCAATAAGCGCCAGTGATAAACCAAAATAAATCGGCGCCAGTAACCACCGGGATGCGTACATCATACGCTCAATTAACACTTCCAAACCAGGCCTCCTGCGTTGGAAAAACTTACTTGTCAGAGAAGAAAAAGGATATGCACACACCACACATTGCGATTCTCAACTAGCGAACTGAAATTCAGCGGCGCTGGTGAATCCTGATGCCGGTGATTTTATCAGAGCCGGTAATTTTGAGGTATCATTTCTTACAAATTTTAACGGCTCTGAGGCAATCTTCACGACAGCGTTTTAATCTTCGTCGAGAACAATGTCCATCCACACCAGACGGTGATCGGAACTGCTCTGACGGTCTTTAACCAGCCGGTATAAAGGCGATGCTTTTACAGGCCAGAACACACCACCGCCCTGCACTATAAGCCCCTGTTTAGAAGGCAGCACATAATCGGCCCGAGCACCCCAGTAAGCGGTAAAACGGCTGCTGTAAGACTCCTCTGCCGACTCGCTGCCGCCTTCACTTTGCGGGATAACACTGCTGTTGACCAGCGGATGTTCGGTTAACTGTTCAATCACTCCCGGACGGTACTTATCACCTATATCAGCCGCATTAAAGTCACCTGCCAGAATAAAACGCTGGCCAGCAAACCCGCCCTTTTTACCGCTATCGTCATAGATATACTCCACTCGTTCAGGGGATAAATAGTCAGCCATCAGCCGGATCTCATCGTGATTGCGCTTGCCGTTGCGATCTTCTGGCCCATCAAAGGTAGGCGGCGTGGGATGCATGGCCAGAATGTGTAATGTTTTTCCGTTAATGATTAGCGGAATATCCCAGTGTGATTTTGAGCTCAGCCTAACCGCCGCCCACTCCTGGGGAGTAAACCAGGGCTCACCGCTGTTCGGATCTGTGATCTGCAGAGCGCCGGGCATGTCCCGCCATAAAAAATGCTGAAACGTACGTACCGCGGCCACATCAATTGGATAGCGCGACAGCAGTGCCATACCATACTGTCCGGGGTACATCCCCCAACCATAGGCATCACCCGCGTTACCGGTTTTCTCGCCGTTGTTGTCCAAATCAAAGGGGGTAGCCACCCCTGTATTTACTGGCGCAATATATTGATAAGGGTAATCAATCGCGGCCTGGCCCTGCTGACTTTTATTCAGATAGTTACGAACAAACAATGTAGCGGCTGTGGGTATTGAGTCAGGGTAATAATCGAATTCGTTGAGCAGAATAATGTCCGGGGCTACCCGTTGAATAATTTCGGCAATATTACGAATTTGTTGATGCTCACCTGACTCTAACAAGTTCAGTAATACCTCGCCGGAGTGTTCCGAGGCGCCCTGAGGTTGATAATTACTGGCCTCCATACTAACGTTGAATGTTGCAACACGCACCGTATCAGCGTAAACATTAGGGAGGGAGAAAACAGCCAGAAAGAGAGAAAAAAGCGTTTTATTCATAATCATAGAGACAACAAAAAGAAAGGCATAGTGTACGCTAAATCACAGTATGAAAATAACCCCGTGTGAATTGGTATTCGAACAAATTAAGGAGAATCCCGTGCTTCTTTTAAAGCCCAATTGCGAAGGTTGTAATTGCGATCTACCGCCCGATGCGACAGAAGCGATGATTTGCTCTTATGAGTGTACTTTCTGTTTGAAGTGCGTGAATGACTTACTGAGCAATGTTTGCCCGAATTGCGGCGGTGGTTTTACGCGACGCCCGGTTCGCCCCAAAACAGCTCGCCGCGAGGGAGTTAGCCTGGCTTTTCAACCAGCATCCACTGAACGCGTGAATACCAGCAAAAGCGTAAGCGAAATCAAAGCCTTTGCGGCAGAAGTTAAAGATATTCCGCCCTGGCAACGTTAAACCATCGGCGAATTAAATTTCGCCGATGTATTCCCCTACCTCAACCACTTCAAACTGGGCGCCGGGAGAGCCGGACACGTACACAGAACATTGTCCCCAGGACGACGGGATGTGCCATTGTGATTTGTTCACTGCGGTATAGCGCGAAAGTTTATTGTCACAGCGGATCTGCACTTCATCCAAATCCCCTTCGGCAATATCCAGTGCAAAGGCGTTGCGACTGAGCTGATGAAATACCCGCCCTTCTTCATCGATGCTCGCCTTGCGGACCATTGGTTCGTTGCCCTGCACCAGTTCTTTTACTCTCTCGGCATAAGGAGCCAGTTGCGCCAGCTGTTCTGGTTTTTCATCAGCTATTTTTTCCAGCTTGTCATACGCTTTCATGGCTTCGTTGTACTCACTTTCATTGATGGAAAGGACAAATTCACGTTCGAGTAAATACTGCTTAGTCGATGTACGAACCGCGTCGGTATTTACCGCCAGTGCACGGCGCACACTTTTTAGCTCCCGGGCAGTGTCATCTGTAGCTTTGGCATAATAGGAGTCGGCCAGCCAGAAGTAGGCACTCTCGGTATGGTTCCACAGCTGATCATCCTTCATTTCGGCGATTAATTCGGCGGCCAATGGTAAGTCTTTATCATTAATAGCCTCAGAAACCGCTTTATAGCGGCGCATAAACTTGCGGGTAACCCCCGACGAACCAGCCAGTCTGAAATCAATTTGCACCATATTCCGGCATTGCTGAATAGCTTCTCCATCCAGCATTGCCGGGCTGTACTGCCAGCGTTTAACCGCTCGTAGCGTGGCTTTTTCAAAGGCTTTTAAACCGCTGGAGTCCTGCACCACAGGGTCTTCCACTTCGCCGTCTTTGTTGATCACAAAACTCACCCTGACCCAACCTTCCTGGCTTTTTCTGGCCGACATCGACGGATATGTTGGATTGACTCTCTTGAGCGGCTGAGCCTGTATAACCGTAGCGATATGTTCAGCTAAGGGGGCTTCCGATGGCGCCTCTGATTGCGCTAATGATGAACCTGATAAGAATAGCAGTGCAAAGGGGGTTAGTGAGTAACACAATGGTTTGCGCATAGCATCATTCCTTCCTTAAAATGACTTAATAAACATAACCATAGCCGAATTACCTGACGACTGCAATGACGCCTGGTAGTCACACATCCCGCGACCAGCGCAGAAACAGCCCCAGTGACATCAGCAATAGACTGGCCGCCACCACTACCGCCACCGGATAAAATAAATTACCGGCAAGGTCGAGCTGGCTGTACTTGATAATCATAATCAACCCTTCCAGTACCAGGGCAATCACCACCACGCTGACAAAACGGGTTACCGTGCGGCGTATAGACATAAACAGATCTTCTTTCTGGTTATGCCGGTATTCTTTAAAAATCCCCATGGCCAGCTCGTAGGTAGCCAGGGCAATAAATAAATCATTAACCGCTTTAATGACCGCCGACACAAAATCCTTATCTGGTGCGAACCCTTGATAAAAGTGTAGCCCTGCCATCACAATCATTGTGGCGGATACACACATAAAGAGTCCGGCAAAAAAGCGGGCTGAAATATCTTTCAGCCAGCCATTACGCAATACATCAGACATTGGCTTTATCTCCTTGCGGTTGAGCTGGTACAGATTGCGTTGCCACCAGCTTGTTTAGTAACGCGGGCAGTAAGGTGAGGTCGGCCACCAGTGCCATGATCATCGCCAGTGCGGTTAGCAATCCAAAGTACACACTGGGCAAAAAGTCAGAAAAACCAAATAAGGAAAAGCCCACAGCAATTACCGTTGTGGTCATCAAAATGGCCAGGCCACTGTGTTTAAAGGCTTCTTCAGCTGCCGCTTCAGCCTGCCCCTCGCCCTGTTTTAACCCTGCCATGTAACCGTGAACAAAATGCAAGGTATCATCCACGGCAATGCCCATAGCGATAGCGGCAATGGTTATGGTCATAATATCCAGTGGTATCCCCACCCAGCCGATCACGCCAAGAATCGCCAGCGTCGTTAATACATTGGGAAGCAGCGCAATAAGGGCAACCTTGAGTGAGCGGAAAATCGCCAGAAATACCAAGCCTAATGCGATGTAAACCAGCCCCAGCGTCGTGATTTGCGAGTCAAATAACCGGCTCAGAATATCCTGATATAACACAAACAGACTGGTTAACTGATATTGCTCAGCGGCTATTCCCACACTTTGCAGATCCTGCCTGAGGTTATTCAGAAACTGCTCGCGATCGAGGCCCTCGGTGGTATCCTGCACTCGAATAGCAATACGTAACTGCTGATCTTGCTCGGAAAAATAAGCCCCCACCAGTTGGTTTACCACTTTTTCATTAAGCAAATAATAAATGCTGGTCAGTTCATATTCAGTGAGCGGTCGGCCGTTATTAAGCTGGGTAGCCAACTCCGTAAAATTAGCCAGCGACGTCACGCTGCCAGTAGCCTCAAAAGCGGTCACCGCCTGTTGTACCAATTGCAATTGATTGACACTGTCGGCACTGATAATTAAAGACGGATCGTCCGGTTTATCCGTTACGGTGAGAATAATATCCAGTGCTGTGGTGCCGCCAAACTCCTTATCAATATACGCCAATTCTCGGTGTACCTGGGTGTCATCGGCAAAGTAATCGATAAATGAATTTTCTACGTTGAGTCGCGTTATACCTACACTGAGCGCAATAAAAATAACGGCGGTACCGGCAATCGTCAGCCCCGGTCTGTTAAGTGTAAGAAGACGACTACGGCGCAACAGTTTGCGAATAAAGCCGTAATCCTCCGCCTCGCTACCAGCCGGTAACAACGCCAGCAGGGCCGGGAACAGAATAAGACTCACCAACTGTGAAATCACCATTGCGATCAGCATCATTAAACCAAAAGAAATGACCGGCTCAAGGCCGCTAAATAGCAACGCTGCAAAACCCACACTGGTAGTCAGCGAAGCAAAAAAGCAGGGGCTGAGCTTATCTTTGAGCATCAGTTCCACCCGTTTATGCTGTCCGCTATCGGCGTGTTCCCGGGCAATGTAGCGGTAGCTGCCGAGCATATGGATCATTACTGCCAGCGTCAGAATAATCTGTAACGCAACAAAGTTAGCCGAAATCACCGTGGCCCGTAAGTCTGCCCAACCCAGCGCGCCGATAGTCAGAGTCACACTCAGGCCACAGCTCAATAGCGGAAACACCACCCACTTAACCCGGCGAAATAAGATAGCCAGTAACAGCGCTACTACCAGTGCGATAGCGAGCCCGAAAATCACCAGGTCAGATTTGATAATATCAATCAGGTGCTGCCCTACCACATAAGAGCCCCCAAGATAAGTATTGGCCCGTTGACTATATGACTGGGTAATTTCGTTTAACTGGTTAATTTCCTGCTTACGGGTTTGAGTGAGCGCCGCGCGCAGAGGCTCGGCCTGTGCTTTAAGGGCTTCGAGTTGTGCTTGCTCATCTTCGCTCAGCTCACGATTAAGCAGCTGCGCCTGAATAGCCGTTATTTGCTGGTCAATTTTTACCAGTTCCGGATTAGGCTTAAACACAATCTGAACAGACGTAGCCGTGTTGTCGCGGTTAATCAGCAGATCGGTGAAAATCGGGTGCCCGCTGACCAGTTCTTTCATCCGTGCGGCAGAATAACGCTGTTGTTGCCAGGTGAGCTCGCTGACTTCCGTTTGTCCTGAAAGTGCATCAGCACTGTCGATAAGCGGCACCGTTAGTATGGAAGTGACACTTTCCACCCGCGGGATCTGTTCAATTTCCTGCTGTAAGTGGCTCAGATCGCTAAACGTCTGGTCGCTGAACACGTCGTGCTCACGTGGCTCGTAAGCTAACAGGATAAACTCGTCGGGATTAAAGGTTTGCTGGGCGACCTGAGTCTGGATATACAATTTATTGTCTTTTACCAGTAAAGTGTCGGCCGAGGCGGCAATTTTAAACTTGCCCACACCGGTCAGGGCCAGCAACAGTAAGGCAGCAAAGGCGATAACCACCGCCCAACGCCAGCGCACGATGCCGGTAGCAAGATTATCGATCACTGTTGTCTTCATACATCAAATCCCTGGCCTGTCCCTGTAGATACTGATTACGGAAGTACAAGTAGGGATCGTCGGCGTTTTTATACAAATTCTGGTAGGTTTCCGACTGCTCGGAAAAATCGTCGACGCCATCAAAGGCTCTGAGCTGATAGTTTTGCGGGGCGTCTGCCACATGATTTACCGGATGGATGAAGCCTTCCGTTAACACCGAAAAGCCGCCTCTGACATCGCTTTGACCGAGTAGCGGTAGCACCAGGTATGGGCCCGATCCCACTCCGTAGGTTGCCAGGGTGTCGCCGATTGAGCGCCTTTTGGGCTCAATTTCAAACCAACTGGTAGCAGGGTCGAATAGCCCCAGTAATCCTACCGTAGAATTAATTAAAAAACGGCCGAGGTTAGAACCTGCGTCCGATACCTCACCGGAAAAAAGGTTATTCAGTAGATTCAGTGGCTCGCGCAAATTAGCAAAAAAATTGCCTACCGATGAACGTACCGGTTGAGGTACCACGGCTTTGTAGCCGTCACTCACCGGGATCAGGACATATTCATAAGCTGCATTATTAAACGCAAACACGGAACGGTTAAACCCTTCCCAGGGATCGTAATATTGCGGCGCGGAAGCCGGGTTATCCGCTGGCGCATTGGCCACCGACACTACAGCAGGGGCAACATTTATCTCCCCCTGCGAGGTGGTTATGGTGACCGACTTACCGGCGCTTAACTGTTCTTTTTTGGTAGGTTGAGACGGGTTGGTTTCGCCGGACTGAGCAACCGCCTCTTCAGTCTGAGCTGGCGGTGGTACCGACGAACATCCCGTCAGCACCAACAGCGCTGCCGAAAATACTACTTTATAATACATAACTGCCTTGTCCGGTTTTCATCTGATGATGACGTAATATATTACTTGCCCGCTGCACCGCATCATCGCGGTTGTATTGCCAGTTCTGTTGCTCGTAAGCTCGTGCCTGTGAAATATAGAACATGATTCTTTTGAGTCGCAATGCATGCATACGGTTGGCACTGTCAAACTGCGTAGTGGCAACGCTCTTCTCAAGCTCTGTAAGCGCCTCTGAGTGCAATGTTGCCTGCATAGCGGCCTCACTACTCACCCACTCGGATACTGAGCGGTTGACCGATTCAGAAACTGTTGTTGTTTGACTGGCTGCCAAAACACCGCTGCAAACCAGTAGAGATCCTAATGCCCATTTAGTTAAATTTCGCATCGCTATCACCACGGTTGTCTGATTAGTTAGTGCTCGTACTCAGAACATTGATCAGCCCTGACTACGTCGCTGCTGGTATTGCCACTCATGGATGTTGCACCGGTAGCACCGCTGGCTACCTATTCATCGTCCTGCTTATCAGCTGACGGCAGATTGACTTCGTACTGGCTCGGATGTGCCGCTTCTTCATAGCGGGCAAACCAGTTAAAAATGCCAGGTGTTGAGTTTGTTGCTGATGAGTTGTTATCGCTGTTATTCATGTGCAGTTCCATGCAAAAAAAAGCGGTTGGTCAAT
>JAYZXK010000206.1:0-6843 GCA_036141415.1 Pseudomonadota bacterium | reverse complement strand
GATCATCAATGTGGGCCATGATGTGGTTGAGAAACCGCCTTTCTTTATGCATCAAAACGGTAAGCAGGTCATCCACATTAACTTTGAGTCCGCCGCTGTGGATCCGGTATATTTTCCCCAACTGGAAGTCGTTGGCGATATTGCTAACAGCGTGTGGCAGATTAACGAGCGTATAACACCGCAGGAACACTGGAAACAGGGCCTTTATAAAGATGTGCATGATGCCTATGTTGAGCATCGCAAGGAGTCCGACAGTGATGACAGATTTCCGGTGCTGCCGGAGAGACTGGTTAGTGAAGTTCGCGCTGTTATGCCTGAACACGGCGTGGTAGCACTGGATAATGGCATCTATAAAATTTGGTTTGCCCGAAATTATCCCGCCTACGCGCCCAATACTCTGTTACTCGACAACGCTCTTGCGTCTATGGGCGCTGGCCTGCCTTCGGCAATGGCGGCAAAACTGGTCAATCCCGATGAACCGGTCATGGCGGTTTGTGGCGACGGCGGCTTTATGATGAACAGTCAGGAAATTGAAACCGCAGTAAGGCTCAAGCTGGACTTGGTGGTGCTGATCCTGCGTGACGATGCCTATGGTATGATCAAATGGAAACAGGCACACATGGAGTTTGATAACTTCGGCCTGGATTACGGTAATCCTGACTTTGTGACATACGCACAAAGCTATGGCGCCAAAGGCCACCGGGTAACCGCTACCGAGGACTTAGGACCATTGATGCGCCAGTGTATTGCCGAGCCTGGTGTGCACATTATCGATTGTCCGGTAGATTACAGTCTTAATGATCGTAAATTAAATCAGGATATCCGCCGTTTGAGTGAGCAGTTGTAAGTGAAGTATCACCATGCTGGATAAAAGCAAAGTCACAGGTAGCGTTAGCAATGCTAACGTTTGTGAACAAGAAATCGCCCGCTTTGATGCGTTGGCCCGGGAATGGTGGGATCCCAACGGGAAGTACAAAACCGCCCTGGCATTTAACGCGGCGCGGACCGAATATATGATTGCCCAACTTGCGAGCTGTCACGAACGCGATCCATCATCACCTGATTGCCTCGAAGGGCTGCGCATGCTCGACGTTGGTTGCGGTGGCGGCCTTATCAGTGAATCACTGGCCAAACGTGGCGCGATGGTAACAGGTGTGGATGCCAGTGCTATGAGCATCGAAGTGGCCCGGCGTCATGCACAGCAATCCGGGCTGTCGGTAGATTACCGGCACTGTCTGGCGAGCCAGCTGTTGGCCGAGGACGAACGATTCGATGTGGTCATTAACGCCGAGGTGGTAGAACATGTTCCGGATCAGACTGCGCTGATAAACGACTGTGCCAGACTGGTAAAACCATCGGGCACTCTGGTCCTTGCTACGTTGAACCGCACCGTAAAGTCGTGGATCATTGCAATCCTGGGTGCCGAATACGTGATGCGCTATCTGCCAGTGGGTACACACGACTGGAATATGTTTGTGAAACCCGAAGAACTGGCTGGCTGGGTAGCCTCCGAACACTTTAAGCTGGTTGATGAGACCGGCATGAAGCTTAACCCTCTTACCGGCATCTGGCGATTATCAGACTCGCTGGCGGTAAATTATATTCAGGTTTACCGGCGCTAAACCTTTGGCCGGTGGCCGGGCAGGCATGCCTCTGGGCAGGGGGCTTGTGATGCTAATCTTATTGATTCTTATTGGTAATTAAAGGATTCTGTTGACAAAGACAGGGGGCAAGTATATTGATCGATATGACCGGACTGTTTCGAGGACAGTCCTTCCAACCAGGGTAAACCATGACGGATAACGTAACAGCTTGCAAGGTAGCAAAACCCGCCATCGCAACTCGATTGCGGCAGGAAACCTTCGACGCACATTGCCGGATTGAAGCAGTGATGAGCGACCTGTTGTTTGCAACACCGCTGGACCTGCAGGCCTATCAACACATGCTTACACTGCATCGTTGGTATTACGAGCTGGTTGAAGCCAGGCTCGGGCAATTCCACACTACCACAGCCATGATGCAAGAGCGCTCCAAGCTTAGCTGGCTCGACAGCGATATCAGTTATCTTAAACAAGACAGTGGGCAGCGTGTTGTTGACTGCGGGTCTTATGCAAGAGCTGAACTAGACTTGCCAGAAAACGAGGCCCAGGCATGGGGCTTTTTATACGTGTTTGAGGGCGCCACCCTAGGCGGCGGACATATCCTCGACAGATTACGTCACCAGCCCTATTTTAAAGGGCGCTCAGGGTTGCGCTTTTTCCATAGTTACGGGCCGAAAACACCGGCCATGTGGCGGGAATTTCAATTATCCCTGCAGCAGTTTGTGGCCGCAAATCCTGGCTGTGAAAAGCAGATCATTAACGGCGCCAACCTGTCATTTTCAAATATGTATGCGCTGATGAAAGGAGTTCAGGTTGACTGATAACTTTGAAGTAACGCTGGATAACTGCCATAAAGAGCCAATTCATATCCCCGGTTCGATACAGCCCCATGGTTATTTGCTGGTTGTTGATCCGGCCACCATGACGCTGAGTTGTGTTAGTGAGAATGTCACCGAGTTGTGCGGTGCAGGTCTGTCAGACTGTATTGGCAAAAGCCTGGCTGAAGTCGTTGATGCAGACTACTGCACAATCATTAATAAGCACTGGCAAACCGAGAAGTTACAGTTATTTAATCCGACGTCAGTGCAAATTAAGCATGCCGACTCCGAGCTGCGTAAAATGACCGCTATCGCTACTTACAATGGTTCGGTGATTCTGATTGCGCTGGAGCCGGACAGTAAGGTTAGTGATAAAGCCTATGAGTCGGTGCTTAAAATGCTTAAGAACTCCGTTCAGTCTTTAATGGGCGTGCATAAACTCGACCTGATTTACCAGACCGTAGTGGAAGAGGTTAAGCGGTTCTCTGGCTTTGACCGGGTGATGCTGTATCAGTTTGATCATGAGTACAACGGTGAGGTGATTGCCGAGGCCAAAGAGGCCCACCTTAATGCGTTTTTAAAGCAGCATTTTCCTGAGTCGGATATTCCCAAACAAGCCCGTGAGCTATACATCAAGAACCCTATCAGGCTGTTGTGTGATGTAGAGGCCGAAGTGTCCCGATTGTACCCGGCTCAACCCCACGTTGATTTAAGTTATTGCTCGCTGCGCAGCGTGTCACCGATCCATATACAGTATTTGCGTAATATGGGCGTCAAAGCCTCCATGTCCATCAGTATCATTATTAATGGTAAGTTATGGGGGCTTATCGCCTGTCACCATTATTCAAGTAACTTCGTGCCGTTTGAGGTGCGTGAAATTGCTCAATACATCTCGGTCATGCTGTCACAGCTGATCTCAGTCAAAATTCAGGAAGAAGATACCCAACGAAATGCCCGGCAGCTGGCTATGCTTGGCCAGATCTCAGCGGCCATGGCCGAGGAGCAGGAATATCAGAATGCACTGAGGATAAAAGCCGAACAGCTGCTCGCGCTGGTGGACGCCAGTGGTGCGGTATGGTGCCTTGACGGCTCGCTACAATGTGCTGGGGATGTGCCTGAACCGAATATCATAAAGCAGCTACACCAGTGGCTGGCTGAGCAAATAGGCGAGCAGGAAGAAGCCTACTTTACGCACCAGCTTGGTATCGACAATCCACAATTTGCTGAACTTGCCGATATAGCCAGTGGCGTTATGATGGTGTCGCTCTCGGCGGATAACAGTTCGTATATACTGTGGTTTCGCAAAGAAATTATTCAGGCGAAGAACTGGGGCGGCAAGCCGGAGAAAGTCATTGAGTTTACCGATGATGGCAGTCACCGGTTAATGCCGAGAAGTTCATTTGAACTCTGGAAACAAAACGTATATAAAAAATCTGCGCCCTGGCAGGAAGCCGAGCGGGAAGGTGCGTTAAAGCTGCGCAGTATGATCCAGAGTAAGATGATTATTGAGTCTGAGAAAGTACAGCAGATGAATAATATGCTCGAAGAGCTGGTAACCCATCGTACTGCTGAGTTAAATCTGGAAATCAAACAGCGCAAAACCGCCGAGCTACATCTGCTGGAGGCGCTGGAGACTGCGGAAACGTCCAACCGTGAGTTAGAACGCTTTGCCTTTATTGCCTCACATGACTTACAGGAACCGTTGCGAAAGATTCAAACTTTTGGTGACCGGATCCAACGCTCTGGCGACACTTTCTCAGCAAAGAATCTATCTTATTTAGAAAGAATGCGGGCGTCTGCCGAGCGGATGCAAACGTTGATTAAAAATACCCTGAGCTTTTCACGGCTGAGCAGTGATGCCATGAAATTCCGAACCATCAACGCTAATAGTGCCATTCAAACGGTACTCGATGATATCTCAATATTGGTGAATGAAAAGCAGGCGGATATCAGGGTAGATAAAATTGGTGTCATTCTTGCTGATAAAGGGCATATAATGCGGGTTTTCCAGAATTTACTGCAGAATTCCCTTAAATTTGTTGCTCCAGAGCGACACCCAGTCATCGAAATTACGGTGATGGATCGAACGGAGGAGCATATTACCCTGGCATTCAAAGACAACGGTATTGGCTTTGACAATCAGTATGCCAGCAGAATTTTTAACTTATTTGAACGCCTGCATGGCAAGAGTGAGTTTGAAGGAACCGGAATGGGCCTCGCAATTTGTAGAAAAATTGTAGAAAAACACAATGGAAGTATCTGGGCCGAAGGCCGTGAGAACGAAGGTAGCGTTTTTTACATGCAACTACCGGTGAAATAAGCCGTCAGTGAGGTTGTTGAGATAAAATGTTATAATGAACGAGCTATGAACAGTTTAGAAATTAATCAAAAGAAGATCAGTGAGTTAAATTTCATCTACATCGTTGATGACGATGAAGATGATCGCGAGCTGATCACCGATGCCTTAATCGACAGTAATTTAATGCAAACCCAGATCAAGACCGCCGTGGATGGCGCGGATTTGATGGAGCAGTTAACCACTACCGGTTCGCTGCCGTCATTCATTATTCTTGATCTGAATATGCCTAGAATGGGCGGCCGCGAGGTGCTATCTGCGATCCGGGAAAATACCGATTTGAAACATATTCCGGTAATCATGTTCTCGACGTCAGATACCGATGTGGACGTAAAGGACTGTTACGATTTAGGCTGTAATACATACATGACCAAACCCTGCGATTACTTAAGTCTGACCGACGCGATGCAGGTTATCCTCCTTTACTGGACCGGCAATTCAACGCTGTTAACCGTTCAGTAATCCATTCTTTACCGGTTTCGCGGGCGTTACTTGCCCGTGAATCACGGTTTATCCCGCTACCAGCTACCTGCTGTACATTATTGTGAGTTGCTTTGACTGCTAAATCCATTAGGCTGATTATTCTTTAATGAACAGGAGCTCGCGATGAAAATCTACGATACGCAAACGGCACCCAATCCGCGCCGGGTAAGAATGTTTCTGGCCGAAAAAGGCATTAGCGCTGAGTACATACAAGTAGACCTGAAGGGCGGCGAAAATCTCTCCGAAAAAATGCTAAGCAAAAATCCTATGGGTAAATTGCCTATTCTCGAGCTAGAAGATGGCACCTGTATCAGCGAAAGCGACGCTATCTGCGCCTATATTGAAGCGGCCTTGCCAAATCCACCTCTGTGTGGCGAAAGTGCCATTGAGAAAGGCATTGTTGCCATGTGGCAGCGGCGGGTGGATTTATGTCTGATGTTGCCCGTGGTGCACTGCTTTCAGCATACTACCGGGTACTTCAGTGACCGGATGACGCCCGTTGGCGATTATGGCGTGGAAGCCGGCAAAGACGCGATAAAGTTTCTCGATGTGCTGGATAGACAGCTGGCAGATTCTACTTACATTGCCGGCGAGAACTTCTCCATCGCTGATATTATCGCTTTATGTGCTATCGACTTTGCCCGGGTGGTGAAGATCCGAATTGGCGAAGAACAAACAAACCTGCAGCGTTGGTATAAGCTGGTGAGTGAACGGCCTAGCGCCACCGCGTAACTTCATTGACAAGTATTCCCTGTAGCTGCCTGGCCCGGTTGCAGGGAAAATGCTAATTCGCAACAGATGCCAGGCGTTGTTTAACCTCGAACGTCAGCAAAAACTTCACTCCTTTTCCAATGTCACTGCGGCATTCTATGTTGCCTCCCAGCGCGCTGGTAATAATATTGTACGTGACATTTAAGCCTAAGCCAGTGCCACCGTTTGCCCGGTTTGTGGTAAAAAACGGATTAAAAATCTGCGGTAGGTGCTCGGCGCTAATGCCTTTGCCGTTATCTCGGTAGGTAAGTGAAAACTGTGTGTTGCCGATATCTTCAATGACTATCAGGATCTGTCCTGCCGGAATGTCTTTAAAGCCATGATAAATCGAATTCATTATCAGGTTACTCAACACCTGATAGAGCAGCCCCGGGTTAAGGACAACCACAATGTTGTCGGGACAGGTCAGCGTGACGGCGACCTGGGATTTTTTCAGCACCGAATTAAGACTGGCTATCACTTCTGTAACATAGTGAGACAGGTTTATTTCTCTGTCTTCCTCGCTAGTCTGATCGACGGCTATTTGCTTAAAGCCTTTTACCAGTTGCGCGGTTCGGTCGAGATTAGTTTTTACCAGCTCACAAATTTCGTTAGCATCGGTAAGAAAATCCTCAAAGTCGTTGGGTGTGAGTTCGCGATTATTATAGCGTTTGGTTATGGCGTCGATGTCCTCTTTAAACTGGGTAATCCCCATCAGCCCTACCCCCACTGGAGTGTTTATTTCGTGCGCCACACCGGCGACCAAAGAGCCCAGACTGGCCATTTTTTCCGATTCAATAAGTTTGTCCTGAGCTTCTTTTAAGCTTACCAGCAT
>JAYZXK010000205.1:0-6577 GCA_036141415.1 Pseudomonadota bacterium | reverse complement strand
TTGACCACCTAATAAAATTATATGCAAAAAATTGAAACCACTGATAATAGCTAGGGGCTTTGGAAAGATTTGGCTTAAGCCCTGTTGCATCGTCGGCTTTTCCAGGCGTATTTAGATGCTCTAAACAGATAGCTCGAACATAATCAATATCTGAATGATTCTCACATAAAGACAAGATTTGCCCATATTCTTTGCCTATTTTTTCGATGTCTCCTACGCTACTATTCTGTGCCTGCTCAATTTCATAAGCTGCTTTTTGAATCGCTTTTAGACGTTCATAGCAATCCTTTATTAAACCTGCTCGTTCTTTAAATGAAAGGCCAGATATAAAGACTGAGATGACTAGTGACATAACCGAATAAATTACCCAGGCTACGCCTGCAAGTTCGTTGTTAGTGGAAAACTTGAGGTAATAAATAGAAGCAGAAGCTCCTATTAGTGAATACCAAAGTAAAGAAAGTTGAGAATGGAATGCGTTTGAGAGCAGACGTTTTTCTGTTTGTATTCGCGCTTTTCTCGTCCACCAAATATCATCACTGAAAGCCATAAAGTTCCTTTTCGAGGTGTGAGTGTCAACGGGTGTTCAAAGTTAGTATCAGTTAACATTCCATAAGGAACAAGGTTTTCAAACCTAAGGGCAAGCCCTTCTAAATTAGTTGCACTCTGCGCATTTAAGCAGAGTGGCCGACAAAGCGCCGACACACCCGAAGACTATCCGATAGTAGCAAAAACTATAGTCGGAACCAAGACTTAGCTATCAGCTCTCCAAATCTGAAAAAGCACCTTGAATAGAATTTCTGATCTGCTCAATGTTTGCATGTGCGTAAACCATTGTGTGTTTCAAACTTGTGTGGCACAAAGCCTTTGAAACTATGCTTACATCAGCTCCAGATTGAATTTGCCATGTCGCAAAGGTTCTGCGTAGATCGTGTGGCCTAGGACGAATATTTGGATTATCGTGATACAGGCCAGCTCGTTTGATTGCTTCTTTCCACACCGAGTCCCCTCCAGTTATGTAGCCATACTTGGATTTCTGCTTAGAAGGGAATACAAAGTGGCTATCCGAACACGCTCTTTGACGTCTACTTAACAAAGAAACGGCAAGCGGATGAAGAGGAATTTCATAGTTTTGATGAGTTTTAGTTCGAGTAGAAGGTATCAACCAAACGGAATTACTAAAATTGATATCTTTCCACTCCATAGTCTTCACATTGGTCAGCCTGGCTCCTGTAAAAAGAGCCATACGATAGATATCAGCTACGTCTTGATTAGTAACACATTCCAACGCATTCATTAAGTGTCTCGCCTCTTTGTGTGTTAGATATCGACTTCTTATAACACCTGGCATCTTTTTAATGCGCTCGAAGGGATTAAATATCAATCCTACGTTTTCAAAATCAATGACATAATTACACGCGGCTTTTAAGACTGATACTGCTTTGTTGTGAGCACAATATCCCTTACCTTCGAGTCCACGAAAAAACGTGCGGACTTCTTTTTTATCTAATTCTGCGACAATACGATGCCCAAAATGTGCTTTCACATGAATATTGTAAGCAACCTCAAGAGCATGCTTCTGCCAGCCACTGTTCTTCTATGCCTTAACTCATTATCTCGGTACAGCTCAAACATACAATTAATCGTAAAATTTCCGAGACGGCTGGACACAGCCAGGTCCTCTCTGCTTCCGTTTTTAACTCCAGAATGCTGGTTATCTGCTATCAACCTTGCTGTTGTTAGATTCATAGTAGAAGCATCACCTATCTTCCTTTTAAGATCTTTGCCATTTTGTTTTGCCCTGTAGTAAAAACTTTTAGAACCACTTGGACGCACAACCAACTTCAAATAAGTTCGGTGCTTGTCGCGAAAAATTTGGTTCGTTGACTTTGGTTTGATATCACTTAAAAATTTATCTGTTAGGTTCTTTATTATTTCTGGCATGTTCCACCTTTGTTCCACTTCAATTGTTTAAATTAAGGTGGAACAGAGTGGAATAAAGACTGATAAAATGGGGGTTCAGACGGCCCCAGCCCTATTAAACGCGCCTATAAGCGCGTGCTTTTAGGCCAGGTGGGGCCACCACTTGCATCAGCAATACCAATTAAAGCAATAACTTACGTTATCCCTTTTATCGGGCATTGGTCATCTATCCACACCATAACGCAACAATTGTATTAATTCTTCGCTTTGCGAAGAGGGCCCATGCTAGCGATTTCTTCGCTGGACCATGTGTCTAACGATGACTGGGCGCCCCCAAACTGTCGAAATTTTATACATATTTTTACATCCCATTTACATGTAGTCTTGTAATCCATTGTTTTGATTGAAGTCGTACATCCTGGTTCGTTTCTTGCGAAAGGGTCGATGAGGGCCAGGAAGCCGTAACGCCCTATGTAACGCGTTTAGCCTTTACCAATAACAAGTAAGAGGCGACGAAAAAATTTTCAAAAGGAAAGAACAATGAAATTATTGAAAAAATCGCAGTTAATGAAAAGCACCGTTGCAGCCACGCTCCTAGCAGCTTCAGGTGTAGCCCAGGCGGAAGTCATCGTGTTGGATTTTGAAGGCATTGGCGACCAGGCAAACATTAACGATTTCTATAATGGTGGCACCGATAGCATGGGTAACTCAGGCACAGACTATGGTATTGGGTTTGGATCCAACACTTTAGGCATTATCGATGCTGACGCAGGCGGTACCGGAAACTTTGCTAACGAACCATCTGCTGATACCGTCATGTTTTTCTTAACCGGTACTGCGGTTTTAAATTATGCAGCCGGTTTTGACACAGGCTTTTCATTTTTTTATTCCTCTTCAACTGTCGCGTCGGTCTTCGTGTACGATGGCTTAGATGCAACAGGTAACTTGCTGGCGACTTTAGATCTTAGTGCTCAGGGCTTCGATAACTGCTCAGGTGATCCTACTGGCGATTTTTGTAACTGGACAGCAGTGGGCGCTAGCTTTGCAGGCACCGCCTATTCCATCGACTTCGGTGGCACTGTAAATCAAATTGGTTACGATGATATTACTTTCGGCTCAGCAACTGCCGGCGGCGGAGATGACGACCCAACACCAGCTCCGGCCCCGGCTGGCCTGGCGTTACTTGGTTTAGGCCTTGCTTTAATCAGCAAAAAGCGGCTCGCCAGATAATCCCGCTGTACATAAATTTATTAACGGTGGTTTTGAAGTACACCGTATATATGTTTAATACCATTAATAATCTTAACTCGCGTAAAGCATCCCCCCTGGCAATAAACCAGTGACTGCAGAATCCTTCGTGTTGTTAGTTCCGTCTACCTTTCATCAGTAGCAACAATTTACCCGCAGTCTATCTCTGAATCTTTCTAGACTAGTTCGCTTTCCTTAATGACTAGATTGATGTCAACGAGCAGTGTTTATATCCGCGTTTCGATAAGTTTCACGCCGAGACTTTCTTTTGGAAAAAACTTCTTGCATTTGCTTTACCGGCAAGTTTGATAGTCGCCTGTGCTTTATGCTCATTAGTTCCGAGTTTGAGTCCAGGTTAGCGCCACCAAGCGTATTAATAATGCCAACCAATTTCTAAATTGCCAGGCAACCTATCTCCACCGGGAACTCAGTTATTTACCATCCGCCCGACGGACTGAATAGTGCCGCAGAAACCGGTGTGTTATGTAATGTAGTAAAAGCGGTTTCCAACAGAATAGCTTATAAGCTGTTCAGCATAGTGCAAAAAACGCTCAATCAGTGTCGAGATATTTTACAAATCACTGTAAAACCACCATTAAAATAAAAAATAAATCATTTAAAATCAGAGATTAAAAATAATGGCACGATAATAGCTTTAGGAGCGACAGTTTATTTAACCGTTTTCCTAACTTAAGGTTACAAAATGAAGAAGTTAAGCCAGTTGGCTAAAATTATTTCAATCGGCAGCGCACTTGTTGTCGGTTCACTGTCAGCTAACGCTGCAACAGTCTCTTTCTCATATGATTCTGCTACAGACGGTTCTGGCTTAACCAGCCAGTACATCGATCCTGTTACAGGCGGTTTACCTGGCTATTTCATCGAAACTTTCGACCAGGCTACAAACTACACTGGTTTCCAAGGTTCAACTGCTTACAATAATCCGGGTTTTGATCAGGAATGTGCAGTAAACAGTGTTAATGGTGGTCCAGCCGGTGTTTTAGTAACTCCGCCAAGCAGCAATGTTGGCGTACGTAAAGGCTCTGTTCCTCGTGTGGCTGCAGCACCTGCCAATGATACAACTTGTTACGCTTACCTGACCAATAATGGTAGTGGCTCAGCGAGTTTTACATTTGATTACAGCCAGTTACTGGCTTCCAATGCAGACACCGGCATTACTTACCTTGGTTTTTACTGGGGTTCCGTTGATACATTCAACGATTTTAGTTTCTACTCCGGTGGTAGCCTGGTTTCTCAGATTACAGGTTCCAGCCTGCTTAGCTCTCTGGGCGGTAGCTCTGGTAACCAAACTGGTGCTGGTTCTAACGTGTATGTGAATATTGACTTTTCTCTGGCCGAGCAGTTTGATCGCCTGGTGATCAACACTACTGGTGTTGCCGGTGAGTTCGACAACATCGTTGTTGGTCTTAGCCAGCGTCCGGTTCTTGCTTCCAGCCCGGCTAGCAACGCTCTGTTACTACTTGGCCTGGCAGCCATCGGTTTACGCTTACGCCGTAAAAAGTAAGATGCTAACAATCTTGAAAAAGCTGACTTCGGTCAGCTTTTTTTATGTCTGTCGTTTTGTTGCTTGTTTAATCAAAATTAAGGCAATCACCTGCACCAGCAAGGCAGCAACGATAAGAAACGGGCTGGCCTGCCATCCACCCACAGTAAACGCCACCATCGCAATACCACCGTTCATCAGCGCATAAGGTAGTTGAGTCTTAAAATGGTCGTACTGACGGCAACTGGCCCCTGTGGCCGATAATATGGTGGTTTCCGATATCGGCGAACAGTGATCACCAAATAATCCCCCGGAGAGCACTGCGCCAATACTTACCAACAATGCCGCATCAATGGCAAAAGCCGTAGGGATCACTAACGGCAGCATAATAGCGAAAGTGCCCCAGGATGAACCTGTTGCAAAGGAGATAATGGCCGACAGCAAGAATGCGACTAATGGCAGTAACCAGGCCGGAAAACCTCGTTGTGCCTGCTCAGCAATAAAGGCAGCTGTACCTAGCTCGTGACCCAGTGAGCTCAGCGTCCAGGCCAGAACCAGTACGATAATCACCTGCATCATACCGCCCATTCCTTGTAAATACAGGGTAACGCCTTCTAAACCCGGGCGTACCTGATGCCAGGCCATTAACCCAATAAGCGTGCAGGCTGCCAGGAAATACGCACTGGCCAGAGCAGCCCTGAATACCGAGCCCGGTACGCTGGAATATGGAAACCCAAGAGGCACCAGCATAAACATCAGAACCGCAGCCATCACTATAAGCGGCAAAAATACAAAGCGCGCGCGAGCATTTTTATGGGTGAAAGCCTCAACTTTGTTGTTACCCTGTTCATTGCGAACAACAGTAAGGCCCTCTTTCGCGGCTTTACTTTCAGCCTCCGCCATGGCGCCGACATCGGCTTTCATTACCACCATGAGCGGGATCACAGTAATAGCCAGCACGGCATAAAACTGAAAGGGAATAACAGCAATAAACACCTGCCAGCTGTCGAGGGATTTTCCAGCCTGCTCAAACTCTTTCTGTAGCAAGCCCATGATGTAGATCCCCCAACCAATAAAAGGTACCAGTATCGCAACTGGCGAAGCGGTTGAGTCGAGAATAAACGCCAGCTTTTCCCGCGACACCTGTAGCTTTTCAAACAATGGCCGAAATACAGGACCGATAATTAACGGCGTGCCCAAATCAGAATAGAAAATAAAGATTCCGCCACACCAGGCAGCTATTTGTGCCCTGGCCCTGCTGGCAATAATGGTTATCATTTTACTGGCAAACGCAGGCCCGCCGCCGGATTTCTCCATCAGCGCCACAAACCCACCAATAAACACCATCAATACAATCACCCCGGCGTTGTAACTATCGGTAAGGGTGCCTACCAAGTGTGTTTTTATAAGCTCCTCTAATACCGATATAGGATGCCCGCCAGTGAGTAAAACCACAGCAGTTACCACCCCACCAAACAAACCAATCACAACGTGTTTGGTATACAACGCGAGAGCCAGAGTAACAATAATAGGTAGTACGGAGAGAAAATCAGGGCTGGTCAAAATGCGGTCCTGCCAGGCATAAAATTTGCCAAATCAATAAATTATAATTTATATAAATCTATCTTATTCACACATTTCTCGCAATGAGGTGAGCTTTTCGCCGGTCTGTACGTACAATCACCCAAACCTGGCGTTACAGAATATTTTACTATGCAGATAAACAGTGATTTTAGTCAGCGAGTGGTTATCCGCCCCGATGAGTACGAGTTTATTGCTTCACCGCTTAAGGGCGTCAGCCGTATGATGCTCGACCGCGCCGGTGAAGAGGTTGCAAGAGCCACCAGCATTGTCCGTTACGAGCCTGGTGCGGGTTACAGTGGTCACACCCACGATGGCGGTGAAGAA
>JAYZXK010000204.1:0-8269 GCA_036141415.1 Pseudomonadota bacterium | reverse complement strand
GGGGGATGAGCCTGTCAGGTGGTTGTCCACCGCCGAAAAGGTTGAAGATGCGGATTTCACTGCCAGATTAAATCACTACCGCCGCAGCCCTTTAGCTTCGACATCCGAACATGTTGATAGCTACTTAAAATGGCAGGCGGGTCTAAGCCAGGCATTCAGCAATGAGCACATTCGCCTGTGGCAGGCCATCAGCCCCGATCCGCTAAGTTTTCATAACAACAGTAAACGGCTGGAACCTGAAGTAAAACAAAATTGCCCTTATCGCACGCAACTTGCCTGGGTAAGTGAAAAAGCGTCGCCAATCAGGGAGCCAGACGCTACCTTACTGGCTGATACCATTCCAGCTTCCCAGGCCATCGCCGTTTAAAACCCGGTAAATCCTTCCTTCGGGTTTTCGCCTGGCGATTTTTTTGCTATATTCCGCCCGCATTATTGCTCTGGTTTTACGTTCCAACTCGCAAAGGTTAAAAAATATGAGTCAGTATGTTGTATGCGCGCTATACAAGTTTGTTGCGCTTGAAGATTATAAAGCTATCCGCCAGCCGCTTACCGATGTAATGGAAGCGAATCAAATCAAAGGCACTCTGTTATTGGCAGCAGAGGGTATTAACGGCACCGTTTCTGGTACGCAGCAAGGCATAGATAACCTGCTGGCCTGGTTAAACAGCGATGAACGCTTTAACCCGATTTCCTACAAAACTTCATTCCACGATACCCAGCCGTTTTACCGGACGAAAGTTAAACTGAAAAAAGAAATTGTTACCATGGGTGTGGAAGGTATTGATCCGCGTCGGACCGTTGGGACTTATGTGAAACCGGCTGAATGGAATGCTCTTATCAGCGATCCTGATGTAGTACTCATTGATACCCGTAACGATTATGAAATCGAAATTGGTACCTTTAAAAATGCGGTGAATCCAAATACTAAAACCTTTCGTGAATTTCCGGATTACGTGAAAGAAAATCTGGATCCGACGAAAAATAAAAAGGTCGCCATGTTCTGTACCGGTGGTATCCGCTGCGAAAAGTCTACTGCGTATCTAAAAGAGCAGGGCTTTGAGGAAGTTTATCACCTTGAGGGCGGTATTCTGCAATACCTCGAGGATGTGCCGAAAGAAGAGACGATGTGGGAAGGTGACTGCTTTGTCTTCGATAATCGCGTAGCGGTGAATCACGATCTGGAAAAGAGTGCCTACGACCAGTGCTATGCTTGCCGTTTACCGATTACCGAAGCTGATAAGCAGAGTGACAAATACGAAAGCGGCGTAAGCTGCCCCCATTGTTTTGGCACTCACAGCGAAGAGCAAATTGAGCGCTTTCGTGAACGGGAAAAGCAAATCAATCTGGCTCGTGAGCGTAACGAAGAACATGTTGGCACTGAAGCCCGTGACGCAATGGAAGCACGCCGCAAGGCCAAGGCAGAAGAGCAACGGTTACGTGCTTTGCAGGCGCAAAAGCAAGTTAAGTCGTAGACATTCGGTGGAGCTGAGGTTACACTCCAATGCACCGGAAACCGACAGGGAATCAGACAGTGTCTACTGAATTAACACCCGAAAAAGTAGAAGCGATTCAAAAAGATTTTAGCTTCTTTGACCGTGATGGTAACGGTCAGATCGACCTGCAGGAATTTATTGAGTTATTAACGGTAATTTCGCCTAAAACCAAAGTCAGCCACGTTGAAGAGGGCTTTAAACTTATCGATGAAAACCACGATGGGTATATCGACTTTGAAGAGTTTCTTGCCTGGTGGCAGGAGTGTTGGTGGGAATACTAAAGCCTATTAAGAATGAAGCCGCTGCCAAGCGGCTTTTTTTGCCTCTCTTAGCTCCGTAAAATACTATTATATTATCTCAGCCCGAGTGGCAGCATACTCGTATCATCGTGCTATACGTTATACCGTTCATGGGGTGTCAATAGTTTTTATAGTCTCGACAACAATAAGTCTAATTTAACTGTAAAACCTTATTGACACTAATGAGGGTTGATCATATTTTAACCTGCAATTGTTTTAACAGATTGTTAAACATGTTGGCTGTGAAGTACAAAAAACAAGGCTGTTTTGATTTTCGCACAGGGATAACCCAGGGTGTCTGGCAGAGTTACGGATGATTTTGTTTAACGCAAAAGAGCGTCCGGTCAATGTTCTGCTGACAGCAATCTCTAGATAACGCCCGGTAACAATTCAAAACAAAAACAGGCGCTAGTGACGCCCGTTTCCAAGTCCTTGCAACACATCTTTATTGCCTGCATCTGTGTCGTCGATCTAAGAAGGGTAAATTACCCTCAAACTTACCCAATTGAAACAATCAAAGCATAAAAAGCAGCTTCGCGGTTGTTAATTATCTCCTGTAGTGGATTAGCAGAATGGTTGCTGAAAAGTTTAGTTATCCGGTGTTATGTAGCAGTAACACCGTTTAATTAAATGGTTGCTGACTACGCGTTCTTATTACCGTGTAGGCGGCATTATAAAAGCAAAAACAAACCGTCAGAAGAATCAACCATAAGATTCAAAAGCGGTATTCAGGCCCCAGGGGCTAAGACACAAGGAATGGAGGTAAGAACATGTTTAGGCTTCAGCATTTGTCGAAATCTAAACACATTGAAAAGCATCAATGTGTCCGGCTGTTCACTCAGCCAGATAAACCACAACCAGGCTTCGGTAAAACTGCACTTAGCCTTGCTATGATTGCACTCAGTGCATCGGTAAGCGCAGAAGAACTGACTCTAAAATCGATTGCTCAACATGACGGGATTGTTAGTGAAAGCCCCGCGCTCGATAATACCGGCGGTTTCGCTCAACCTAATCGTAGCGGTTTAGCAGCATTAAATATTGGTGACCTTACTGATACCCGTCAGGTGAAAACCATTGTTTCCTTTGATACATCACAAATTCCTGTGAGTGCAGAAATTACCGAAGCGGTGTTGCGAATGCGACACGCTCGATCGCCAGGTGGGAATCCTTTTGAAGTACTCGCCCCCTGTGTTATCGACGTTAACAGCGGTGGGTTCAATGGCAACCTTGCGTTGGAATCAGAAGATTTTGAGGCGCCTGCAACCAGCACGGCGGCTGGTACTTTAAGCGCTGTAGTGCGAACCAATGAGTGGTCCGAGGCAAGTCTGAGCAGTGCCGGATTAGGTGCTATTAACCGCAATGGATATACACAAATAAGGGCGTACTGTACGGTTGAAGATAACGGCGACAGTACCCAGGATACTGCTAATTTTGCATCGGGTGAAACGGCTCAGTATGCACCGGAGTTAATCATCTCCTACACCGAAGAGGTAGTCGAAGTCCCGCATTCGATAGCCCGCATCTGGAACGAGGAATTGCTGGACTCTATCCGGCTGGACTTCGCACGACCCACGGTTCATGCGCGAAACCTTTACCATACATCAGCCGCCATGTGGGATGCCTGGGCGGCCTACGAAGAGGGCGTCGGACAAGTCATTCACCATGAAAAAATGGCCCCGGTCGATGATGTAGAAGCAGCTCGGGCTGAAGCCATTAGTTATGCTATGTACCGCATACTGACCTGGCGTTTTGCGCCCTCTCCGGGCGCAGCAGAACGACTGCCGGCTTTTGATGCGCGAATGGAAGAGTTAGGCTACGACAAAGACTTTACATCAACTGAAGGTGACTCCCCGGCAGCGTTGGGCAATCGTATTGCGGCAACCGTTATAGAATTTGGCCTTGAAGACTATTCAAATGAACAGGAAAACTTTGCGAATAATTACTACGAGTCTATCAACCCGCCGTTGTTACCAGAGTTTCCGGGAAATCCTGATTTGGTTGACCCGGACCGCTGGCAACCGTTATCGCTGGAATTCTTCGTTGACCAGAGTGGAAATCTGATACCGGGTGGATCGCTGGACTTCCTGAGTCCGGAATGGGGCCATGTCACACCGTTTGCACTTAGTGAAGATGATCTGACTATTTATAGCCGGGATGGTCATGATTATTACGTTTATCATGATCCCGGTGCGCCGCCAGCCTTCGGCACTGAAGATTACCGTACAGGCTTCCAGCAAGTGCTGGAATGGAGCGGTGAGCTTGACCCGGCGGATGGTGTTATGATCGATATCAGTCCTGCCTCACGTGGTAATAATACCCTGGGAACAAATGACGGACATGGTCGTGATATGAACCCCGTCACTGGTTTACCCTATGAACCTCAGCTTGTTCCAGCTGGTGATTATTACCGGGTGCTTGCTGAGTTCTGGGCCGATGGCCCCGACTCTGAAACGCCTCCTGGGCACTGGTTCTCGGTCGCAAACTACGTTGTGGATCATCCGCAACACGTGAAGCAGTTTGGTGGCCAGGGCTCAGTTCTCGATGCATTGGAATATGACGTTAAAATGTACCTGACCCTGGGTGGCGCGATGCATGATGCGGCTATTTCAGCCTGGGGCGTTAAAGGCTGGTACGACTATATTCGGCCGGTATCAGCGATACGACATATGTGTGATTTGGGCCAGTCCTCTGATCCATCGGCCCCTGGTTACGATCCCGGTGGCATAGGTTTGGTACCAGGTAAGGTCGAAATGGTCACACTTGAATCAATTCAACCCGGTGGAGTGCATGAGCATCTCGCTGGCGAAAATAACGAAAACGTCGGTAAAATTGCGGCTTATGCGTGGAAAGGGCCTGATTATATTGATGACCCAGAAACCACTACCGCCGGGGCCGACTGGATCCTGTGTGAAAACTGGTGGCCCTATCAGCGCCCTAGCTTTGTTACGCCTCCCTTTGCTGGTTACGTCTCTGGTCACAGTACGTTCAGTCGGGCTGCCGCCGAGGTGATGACACTGGTTACGGGTGATGAATTCTTCCCAGGCGGGATGGGGACGTTTGATGCACCGCAAAATGAATTTCTGGTGTTTGAGGAAGGTCCGAGTGTTGACTTGCAATTACAGTGGGCGACTTATCGAGATGCCTCTGATGAAACCAGTATTTCGCGAATTTATGGCGGTATTCACCCCACCGCGGATGACATTCCCGGACGCCTGATGGGTGCCGAAATAGGTCCTGATGCCTTTAATCATGCGATACGCTATTTTGCTGGCGATTTAGGTATCCTGCCGACCATTGAGCTGACCACCGATATCTCAGGTCAGGTGTATCAGCCCGGTGAAAACGTGGTGTTCTCAGCCATGGCAGCCGACTCCAATGAACTGGATTTATCTGCCGATATCGTCTGGACATCATCCGTTGACGGCATTTTGGGAGCCGGTTCTGAAATTACTGTCGCCAGCTTATCGGCCGGAGTGCATGTTATTACTGCCACTGTTACGGACAGTAACGGGCAAACCACGGAGTTGGTATTTGAAATTGCTATTGGCAGTCAGTTACCCACTATCGAGTTAATTGGCCCAGCTGATGATACGCTCGTTACGGCGGGTGACGAGGTTGTGTTTACAGCAGTCGCCGATGATTTTGAACAGGGCGATATATCTGCCGATATAATGTGGTTATCTGATATTGACGGCACGTTTGCCAGTTCCGGCAGTGCTTCGGTAACATCCTTATCGCCGGGTCAGCATACCATCACTGCGGTTGTACAGGATGCAGATGGGAATGAGGCAGCACAAAGTATTTCTCTCACCGTGTACGGCATACTTGAGGATCCTGGTGCCAGTTTGACTCTCACTTCTAATCCGGTTGAAGACGGGTTTGTAGTAGAATCGGCTGAAAACAGCGATATTGGTGATGTGGCTATTCCGTTCCTCTCTAATGGTGGAGCGTTGCGACTGGGTGATAATAATCTGAATCAACAGATTAAGTTAATTACCTCATTTACTATTCCGCAGGGAACAACGGTTTCCTCTGCAACGCTTTACCTGACGCGTGGTGGCGGCGTTGGTGCGAGCCCGCTGGGCTTATTGGGCCCGTGTACTGTAGATGTTCACAGTACTGGTTTTAGTAACGACCCGCGTCTTCACGCCAGCGATTTCGAGGCGGCACCAACAGTAGCTAATGTCGCAGAGCTAACAGCGCCTGCTGCTCCGGAGGTATATGTTGCCGAGATATCCGCTCAGGGTGTGGCGGCAGTGGTGGCAGGTCAATCTGCCCAATTCAGAGTAAGCTGCTCACTGGATGATAACAATGACGGACGAGAGAACTCGATTGGTTTCTATTCTGGTGAAAGTAATGATGCATCCCTGGCACCGCAACTGGTACTGAGTACTTCAGGCGCTGGTAGCAATACCGCACCCGCGGTTGACATTGTTCAGCCTGATGATGAGTTACGAGTAGCGCTTGGCGATTTGGTTATGTTCGATGCCAGCGCTATAGATAACGAGGACGGTGATCTATCGTCAATGATTATCTGGCGCTCGAGTATAGACGGCATTATTGGTGAAGGCAGTCTCTTCTCGCTAACAACACTTAGTCAGGGATCGCATACCATTACCGCTGAAGCCCTGGACTCGGAGTTTGTACCAGGACGTGCCACAATTACTGTTCACGTTGGAGTGGATTTGACACCGTTATTTACTGACGCCACGGTACAGTCTGGTCTCGACGGTATACCCGGTGCAATAGGACTGGCTGCCGGCGACTACGATAATGATGGCTGTGTGGATTTAGCGGTAACACCGCGCAACGTCCCTGAAAGCGTACATCTGTATAAGAGTAACTGTGACGGTACTTTTAATAATGTGACAACCCAGGCCAATATGGTCACCTCGGGTGGTTCCGGTTCTGGTCTGGCCTGGGGTGATTTCGACAATGATGGCTTACTGGATCTGTATGTGGCAAACCAGTCTAATGCGAATATGCGCAGTGAGTTATGGCATAACCAGGGCGACGGTACCTTCATCGATGTAGCCGATACAATGGCTATCTCCGGTAACACAGGAGCAATTGGTGTTGTCTGGAATGACTTCGACGGTGATAACGATCTGGATATCTTCGTAGCCAGTCGTTATGGCAACGTACCTGCCGATAGCCTTTACCAGAACGACGGCGAAAGCTTCTTTGATGTGGCTCCTTTTATGGGAATCGATGGAGTTGATACCGGTTCTGGTGATGCTCGCCTGACTTACATGGGCGCCTGGGCGGATTTCGACGGTGATCTCATGCAGGACTTATGGTTGTCAGTCGATTTTGGTGCCGACGTGTTGTATCACAATGTCGACGGAATGCTGGTCGATAACAGTGATGCCGCTGGCATTACTGCTACCTCGGCGACGCATGGTATGGGTATAACGGTGGGCGATCCAAATGGTGACGGCTGTCTTGATGTACTGGTCACCAACAATGGTTCTGAACGCTCAACTAACCCGGCACCATCACCATTACATGCCAATAACTGTGACGGTACCTTCACTGATATAACTTCCAGTGCCGGAGTACTGATGCGCAATGTCACCGAGTGGGGGGCTAATTTCGTGGACTTCGATAACGACGGCGATGAAGATTTGAGTATTGTTGCTGGCGGGATCTCCAACGAAGAATATCCCAATGTGCTTTATCAGAATGTCGCGTCCGGGCCAGGTGAGGTGCTGTTTGCCGATGTTACCGGTGCTACTGGCACATCGGGTATGGGTAACTCGCGGGGTTCAATCTGGTTTGACTATGATGAAGACGGTGATATGGACTGGCTGATTGCCAATTCCAGCGGCGTTATCCTGTTGCGCAATGATGGACCGACAGGAAACTACTTCTCGGTGAAACTGGCCGGTGTAGTCAGCAATAGCTATGGTGTTGGCGCCCGCATTGAAGTGACGGTAGGCAACAGAACGATGATCAGGTATCTGCAGGCAGGTACAAGCTTTGCTTCTGCCGAGGAGCTTGAAGCTGCATTTGGTATTGGTGAAGCTGATTCTATTGACCAAATTGTAGTGAAATGGCCAAGTGGAATCGTTGATACCTTACGCGGTCCGATTAGTGCTAACAGTCAGTTACTGATTGCTGAAGGGGATTATCAGTAAAGAGTGTTAACTGTTAACTGGCTGGAGAATGCCATCAGCTAAATAAAAATCCGGTAATATTGATTACCGGATTTTTTTATGTTTGAGCAATAAAAACCTTCCGGCCTTTATTCTTCCTCGTCCTGGGGAGGCGGCGTGGCTTTTTTACGCATTGGCATATGGCCAATATCCTCACCGGTCATGGTCCTTACCCGCTGGGTCTTTTTGACCGGCTGTTCCGATTTGCCCTCTGTCGATTTATGCTTTTTCGCTGCTTTTTTGGGTTTTGCAGGCTTAGGTTTAATACCACTGAATTTAGATGGCAGACTCTCGTGCTGCTGGGGCTCCAGCGGATAGG
>JAYZXK010000203.1:0-4831 GCA_036141415.1 Pseudomonadota bacterium | reverse complement strand
CTGGTTGTGGACGAATACGGTGGCCTGGAAGGTATTCTGACCCTGGAGGATCTGCTGGAAAGGTTGCTGGGGGTCGATATCGAAGATGAAAAGGATACCAATGTCAGTATGCGCCGCCTGGCTTATGTCATGCACCGTCGTAAACAACTGATGATGCTAAAAAATGTGCCGGATAGCAGTATGACGTCGGCGCCGGGTAAAAAGTAGCCCGGCGTGGACAGCGTTAAGGGTTTTCTAATCGCTCCTGCCACATTGCCAGATGTTCCCGGCGTTTCTGTTTTAATTCACCGGCCACGTCGGGATCGTCCTGCAAATCGCCTGGGATCATCGCCAGCATACGGTCGCAGGAGAGTGCTGATACCGCCGCCGCCCATACCTGAGTTAAATGAACATTCGAGGTCTGGTGATTCGTCGCCAGCTCATTGGTGGCTGTGATTTTCCGCTGCATATTCTGGTTGTTGCCCGGGTACATCGCCACAGTTACCTCATAGTCACGTTTGAGCTGAGTAAAGTCATCCTGGTTGTCATCGATATCCCGGCCGGTTTGCATCACCGCCATCACTGCCGACTGGGCGTGACTGAAAGTATCAAACAATTGGACGTGTAACTGGCTGAACTGCTTTTCGAGTGCCACAATCCGAGGATCAGCTTCGCTCATGGTTTCGCCTTTATTGGTTAGTTCTGGGGAACGGGTAATGAAATTACCACGCAGACCCCGGTTTTGTCCGGTAAATCCTGCAGCACAATGTTACCTTTGTGGAATGCCACAATCATGTTGGCAATATACAGCCCCAGACCTAAATGCGGCGGGCCGTCGGCATGAATGCCTTCTGCGCGCACCGACACCATGGACTGGGTCAGCTGCTCATGCATGCCTTTGGGCAGCAATGGGCCGGTATTGGTAATACTCAGTTTAACGGTGCGTTGTTCCTGCCACATATGCAGGGCAATAGTACTCTCTGCCTGGCTGAATTCCACCGCATTGGCGATGACTTTGTCCAGCATCTGGGCAACTAAATCCGGTGAGCCAATAAGCTGTACTTTCTCGCAACTGAGCCTGAGCGCAAACTGGCGGTGGGGGTAAGCATGCTGGTAGCCTTCTACACAACCACCAACCACTTTCACAATATCAAAGCGCTCGGTGTCTTCCTGACTGATCATCTGTTCTAACCGCGTAGCCTCGCTCATACTGTTTAAAATACTGCTTAACCGGCTTATACCTGATTGTGCGCGGTTTAAAAACACCTGTTGCCGGGCTGGATCCTGAACCTCATCAAGGGTATCCAGAGAGGAGCGAACCACCGCTATGGGCGTACGAAGCTCATGGGAAAGGCGCGATGCCATGTTCTCAAGATACGAATTGTATTGCTGCAGGCGGCTCAACACTGCGCTGAATGAGCGGGATAAATCGCCTATTTCATCACCGTGGCGGGATGGCGGCAGGCTGCCAATAATTTTGCCGTTGGGGTCGATGACCGCTTCGGTATCGTCACGTAAGTTGCGAATTCGGCTGGAGATACGGTGCGCAAACATCAGCAACCCGAGTGTACCTAGTAGCATTACTGCAAGAATAACGTGAAAAAGCTGTTCCAGCGCCCGGTTACGCAATGTGCGGATCCCGTGGGTGGTTTGTTCAACGACCACCGCACCCATGACGGAGTCGCCAATGTAAATGGGATAGGCGGCCGATAGTATCACCGCCTTGTTGTCCGGGGTCAGGCGCCACAGGGAGTCTGGCTGGCCACTCAGCGCGTGATTGATATCTTTGCCTGCCAACGCGTAGGCGTCTGCCAGTTC
The DNA here is from genome assembly GCA_036141415.1 of Pseudomonadota bacterium. GTDB lineage: Bacteria > Pseudomonadota > Gammaproteobacteria > Enterobacterales > Alteromonadaceae > Alteromonas. The sequence goes on along the minus strand of JAYZXK010000203.1, from coordinate 3,034 downwards.
GTCCACAAAATCGCCGGGCGGACGGGTAAGGATCTGGTAATAGAGCGGTAGCAACCACTGTTGTTCTACATAGTGCCACCATCCCTGACGGCTGCTTTCCTGGCTGCCTACATTGAGCCCTAGTGAAGAATGGATAGAGCCTGAGCGGGCCAGTACTCGTTTGTGTTTATCGATAACCCATACCCGGGAGTCGGCATAGCGCAAGCCGGAAAGTATCCGCTCGATTTCCGGTGATGGGGTCACCACAGTGCCTAAGTCATCGCTCTGGTTGGGGTTAGCGGTCCCCACGGCATACTGTTTGACACGATTGGTTGGATCGTCAACATCGACTATGGCGAAGGCCAGGGCGCCAGAGGTCATGGTAATCGGAAAGCGCAGCTCGACATTATAGCCGGTACTGGTTAGCTCCCAGCGGCCCTGAATTTCCAGCGCATTATCGACGGCACGAAAGCGACCGGGGTTGTCGTCGAGCTGGTAAGCATTCACCCAGCCTGAGTCGTAAGGGGAAATAATATAGCGGTGCAGGGTATCCTGCGCATCCAGCATACCTATAAGCAGATGATCTGAGCGGTCAACACTCAGGCTGTTAGGCGCACGAAACACCACGTTGTCGTCGGTTACTGCAAACATGGCATAAAAGTACTGATCGTAGCGACCCACCATGTGTTCTACCGACAGGGTTACCGGCATATGCTGTTCAGCAAACCAGGTAACCACGTTCTGTTCATCATAAGACTGGATTAGCGGCGATACCGCCTGCCATTCCTGTAAGCGGCCATCAAGCTGAATGGGGACATCAATAGGCGGTGCGTATAAATCGGTACCCGGGCGTACGTTTTGTAAATATGCCGACTGGCTGTCAAACAGGGCCGGGCGTTCGTGCAAAGCTGTGGCAACCGCTCTGGCCGTGCCAATCATGGTTTGTTCCTGGCCGATGCGCAGATATTGCTCCAGCTCCCAGACATATTTATAGCCGAGCCACGGAATGGCGAACAAGAACAGCGACAGTACCAATAACTGCAGACGAATTGAAAAACGCAACTTCACCAGTTTGATCCCTTTTTACACCGGCCAGCTATTGCTGCCAGCGATATCCCATGCCATAGACTGTATCGATATGATCGAAGCTTTCGTCGAGCTGAACAAACTTTTTCCGCATGCGCTTGATATGTGACGTGATGGTGGAGTCATCGACGACCATGCGAGATTCATCCATCAGTTGCTGACGGCTTTTCACATGGCCCGGGCGTTTAATGAGTGCGTGTAGCATCCAGAATTCGGTAACAGTCAGGGCCACCGGGATATCCTTCCAGCTCACCGTCATACGGCTAACATCCACTTTCAGGTGGCTAAGACGAATGGTGTCAGAGTCCTGTTTGGGTGTGGCAAGTAAATCCGTGCGTCTGAACAGCGCGGCAATACGAGCCAGCAGATGGGCCATACTGATGTCTTTGGTCAGGTAGTCATCGGCACCCATGCGCAGGCCGCTGATGGTATCCACGTCATTATCCCGCGCGGTAAAAAAGATGATGGGTAACGACTGGGACAGCTGACGTAACTGCTGACACAGCATAAAACCGCCTTCCATCTCGTCATTCAGGCCGATATCAATAATTGCGAGGTCGGGAAGCGACTGGCTGAATGCCAGGCTGGCTGACGGGCGGTCAGCGAAAGCCTGAACCGTATAGCCTTGTCCGCTCAGCACGGCAGTGTAGTTGTCACGGATAGCAATATCATCTTCAACAATGGCAATGGTTTTTGGCATACATCATTCTTCCTGTCTAATACCGGCCCCTACTATAACTTAGTTAACAGGGTGAGGCGGAAGTTCGGCATAAATTCCCCGAGCTTGCCATTTTTCTGCCACTTTTGTTGTGGTGTCGCGGGGTTTTACTATGTTGGCAATTAATAATCGCCACAAGTTGCCATGGTTTTCCTTTTTTGCTCAGCATATTGCCACAAGCTAACACCAACCGCGCCATATCCGACTGGTGTAATTCATATCGTTCACAGCGAAACATCATTTGATTACCCAGAGGAAACTATTATGCGTAAAACTATCATTTCAGCTGCACTTGCAATATCTTGTTTAACTTCCGTTGCGCCAGCCATGGCCAGCGAAAAAGAAAAACCTTACGAACATGCCGCCGGTATCGGTATGGGATCCGGTGTAGTGATCGGCGCCATGGTGGCGGGTCCGGTGGGGGCCGCAGTCGCTGGATTAGTGGGCGCCTTTTTAGGCAATGATATTCAACAGGACAAAGCACTACAGGCCAATCAGGCCAGGTTAACTGCTCAGGCTGAGTTATTGTCACAACGCGATCGTTCGTTGCTGGCAATGAAAAGCCAGATACAACAGTTACAGCAGGCAAGTATGACCACCCAGGTCAGCGATACGCGCACTCATGATACCCCGGCGATTACTTTGCAGAGTGTGGTGCAATTTCAAACTGGTGCTTATGATATTGCGCCGGATTATCAGCAACAATTGGATCTGATTGCCAAGGCATTACGCGGTTACCCTTCATTGCAGGCTCGCCTGACCGGTCATGCCGATCAACGTGGCGATGCTAAGTACAATCAGGCGCTGTCTATGCAACGGGCGATTAGTGTAAAGCAATACTTACTTAATCAGGGCGTAGACGAAAAGCAGGTGCTAACCCTGGCGTTAGGCGAAGAACGCAGTAAACACAAAGAGTATGAAGGCACTTTCTTCGACCGTAAGGTGGTCATTGAGCTCGGTGAGGAGGATCCAACGTTAACCGCTCAGCGATAGCAGTTAGCTGGTAACCACCTTGTTTTTCCCTTTTAGCTTTGCATCGTACAGGTTGATATCAGCCTGTTCGATGACATCGTTGAGAGTATAGCGTTCAATATTCTGAAAACTGACGGCTCCGGCACTCAGGGTAACCCGTTCAAAAGGTGAGTGATTGTGCGCTATTTCCAACTGATAGATATCGGTTAAAATCTGATTAGCTATCTCCCTGGTACCGGAGAGTCCGGTATTCGGTAGCAGCATAATAAATTCCTCTCC
>JAYZXK010000202.1:0-3605 GCA_036141415.1 Pseudomonadota bacterium | reverse complement strand
TAGCTTGGTATCGCAAGCAGTTCAATCTGGCTGACGACGATGCAGGCAAGCGGATCTACCTGGATATTGATGGGGCTATGTCTTACTCCATGGTGTGGCTTAACGGCCATCTAGTGGGAGGCTGGCCCTACGGTTACAGTTCCTACCGGCTGGATCTCACGCCTTACCTGAATGTTGACAGTGTAAATCAACTGGCAGTCCGTCTCGACAACCCTAACAACTCCTCACGCTGGTACCCGGGCGGCGGTATTTATCGAAATGTATGGTTGGTAAAAACTTCTCCTGTGCATGTTGAGCAGTGGGGCACGCAGGTTGTCACTGAGAACGTTAGTGCAAAGTCGGCCGATGTGAAATTAACCCTTAAGGTTAAAAACACCCAATTGCGAGGGCAGGCTGTGCGTCTGGTAAATGAGATCTATCAGGCCAGTAACGATGGTAAACCCACCGGAGCATTAGTCAGTAAGTTCGCAACCAGGCACGCCATGATAGCCGGTAACAACAGCGAAGCAGTGACAAACATTGTGACTGTATCCAATCCCAAATTATGGGGGCCGGTGCCGACACAAACGCCACATCGTTATGTGATTGTCTCGCAGGTATATCAGGGTGATAAGTTATTGGATGAGTATCATACGGTTTTCGGGATTCGTAAGATTGAGTTTGATCCCAATCAGGGGGTGTTGGTCAATGGCGAACATATTGCTCTGCAAGGTGTTAACCAGCATCACGATCTGGGGGCTCTGGGCGCAGCATTTAACCTGCGTGCGGCACAGCGTCAATTAGAAATCCTTCAGGAAATGGGCGTTAATGCTATTCGGGTGGCGCACAATCCACCGGCGCCGGAACTACTGGCTCTTACCGATAAAATGGGCATTCTGGTGCTCAATGAATCCTTCGACAGCTGGTACAAAAAGAAAACACCTCATGATTTTCATCTGATATTTGCTGACTGGCACGAACAGGATTTACGTGCGCTGGTACGCCGTGACCGTAACCATCCGTCGGTGATAATGTGGTATATCGGCAACGAAGTGGGCGAGCAGTACACCGGGGAAGAAGGTGCTGAGGTCGCTCTGAAATTGAAAAGTATTGTTAAGCAGGAAGATCCCACCCGTCCTGTTACCGCCTCGAAAAACTGGGCAAAAGCTGACTTTCCGTTTTCGGCTGCGCTTGACCTTATTAGCTTAAATTACCAGGGCGAAGGGATCCGTCAGTTGCCTGAGTTTGAAGGGACCAATCGCATTCGCACGCCACCATCCTATCCGGCGTTTCACAAGGCACACCCTGACAAGGTTATTTTATCCAGTGAGACCGCGTCTGCGTTTAGTTCCCGGGGGATCTATTTGTTCCCGGTAACATCCGAGATGAGTGCGCCAACCCGAGACGGACGTGGCGGCGATTCCAGTATTCATCAGGTGAGCTCCTATGAGTTACATGCTGTGGACTTTGGATCCTCGGCCGACAAAGTGTTTAAGTACTTAGACACTCACCCCTATGTAGCGGGACAATTTGTGTGGAATGGTTTTGATTATCTGGGCGAACCCACGCCGTATTATTCTTCACGGAGTTCGTATTCCGGTATCATCGACTTAGCCGGGTTTAAAAAGGACCGTTTTTATCTATACCAGAGCCAATGGCGTCCAGACCTGCCCATGGTGCATATCCTTCCACACTGGAACTGGCCAGAGCGCGTTGGCAAAGTCACACCAATACATATTTTTACTTCCGGCGACGAAGTTGAGTTATTCGTAAACGGGCAATCAATGGGGCGTAAGAAAATGGCAGAGTTAACTTACCGAATTCGTTTTGATGATATTCGCTACGAGCCCGGTGAAGTCAAAGCTGTTGCCTATAAAAATGGTCGCAAATGGGCCGAGCAAACCATTAGCACCACGGGCAAAGCTGCCGCTCTGCGCCTGACCGCGGACCGTGGAAACATTGCCGCAGATGGCACAGACCTGTCATTTGTTACCCTTGAGGTCATCGACTCAGCCGGGCGCGTGGTGCCTACAGCCACTCACCAGATTGAGTTTTCAGTCGATGGTGCTGGCCAACTGGTGGCTACCGACAATGGTGACTCAACCAACTTTACGCCATTTCCCTCTGCCACGCGCAAAGCGTTTAGCGGTAAAGCGCTGGCTATTGTGAAATCATCCAGTTCGGCTGGTGACATAATCGTATCAGCGCAAGCCGAAGGGTTATCTCCGGCCACAATAACGATATCTGCCGAGTAACTTTCTAATACCGCGTTTGGGAGTAGATTCTTAAGCCGACTTAACCCGTTAAGTCGGCAAAGAGACCGTTAAGTCAATGACCGCAACAAAGCGTGTTGGGTAGCCATCATCCGGTGGTACGCCATACAAGCTTTTATGATTCAGAACGACAGGTAATAGGGTTCTGTAATGTATGCCACTATTGCTTCGCTTCCTGCAAGTTGCTATTTTTGTGAGAGTTTTCTGTAGCTTGGTAAGCAGGGGAGCGGTTATTAACCTATTAACATTAAAATAACACTTGCGAAGCGGAGCGAATTATCCGATTATTAACTTAATCGATTAAGTTTTTGTGAGTAGTGTTATGAATCGTTCAAATGATGTCCAGTTAATTACCTACGTAGACCGTTTAGGCGGTGGTGACATCAAGGCGTTAAATGTGCTGTTGAATAAACCGTTAAAAGGCGTATTTGGCGGCGTGCATTTATTACCCTTTTTCTATCCTATCGATGGCGAAGATGCTGGATTTGATCCCATCGACCATACCGAAGTGGATAGTCGGTTAGGCAGTTGGCAGGATGTTGGTGAGCTGGGTGAAAATATGGACATCATGGCCGATATGATTGTTAATCATATGTCGGCACAAAGCCCTCAGTTTCAGGATGTGCTGGCAAATGGTCAGGCATCGCCATTCTGGCCGCTGTTTCTGACCCGCGACAAAGTCTTTGCCGCAGATGAACACCAGGATATCACAAAAATCTATCGTCCACGCCCCACACCGTGTTTTACCGATATTACCCTGCAAAATGGCCAAACCGTACCGTTCTGGACCACCTTTACCTCTAACCAGATCGACATCGATGTCACTTCTGAGGCGGGTCAGGCGTATCTTGAAAAAATCTTAACCGCGTTCGAGCGCAATAACGTGGATCTTATTCGTTTGGATGCCGCCGGCTACGCCATTAAAAAGCCGGGCACCAACTGCTTTATGTTGGAAGAAACCTTTGATTTTATCGAAGATCTGAGCCTGCAGGCCCATAGCCGCAATATGAAGTGCCTGGTTGAGATCCACAGCTACTATAAAACCCAAATCGAAATCGCCAGGCGCTGCGATATGGTGTACGATTTTGCTATGCCGCCACTGGTATTGCACAGCCTGTTTAGTGGCGATCCCTCGGCACTGGCTAACTGGTTGCAAATTTCGCCGCGAAATTGCGTTACGGTGCTGGACACTCACGATGGTATCGGCATTGTGGATGTGGGCCCGGAAGGTGATAAACCCGGCCTGCTTAATGCTGCGCAGATTGATGCGCTGGTTGAGCAAATTCACCACAACAGCAATGGCCAGAGCCGTGAGGCCACCGGCGCGGCGGCCAGTAATCTCGATTTGTATCA
>JAYZXK010000201.1:0-2909 GCA_036141415.1 Pseudomonadota bacterium | reverse complement strand
TCACAGCTTAGGCTGACGCTCTACATGCTCGTGGCGACAGGTGTGCCTGAAGGGGGTAAGCAACTGCGCATCGAAATCGTTACCGATGAACTGCGCAACATCCTTTGGCACGGTATCAGCATCTTCGCTTTCGATAAAACTCCAGAGTCCGCCCCAGATACCTGTTGCCGGACGCTGCCTGAGTAACACGCTGCCTTGGTAGAACGGGATCCACATCACGGTGCTTTTTACTGGCAGGGTCTTTTTCGGCTTTTTGCCCGGGTAGTCAGTCTGATTCCCCTGCGCATAGGCAATGCAGTCGCTTTGCAACGGGCAGTTATCGCAGGCCGGTTTGCTCCGGGTACAAATCATCGCGCCTAAATCCATCATGGCCTGGGTGTAATGATTGGTGCGCTTAGCGGGCGTATTCTGCGTAGCATACTGCCACAGCTGTTCTTCTACCTGGCGCTTACCGGGCCAGCCTTCAACCGCGTAATAACGGGCCAGTACACGTTTCACGTTACCGTCGAGAATCGGGTGTGACTGTCCGCAAGCGATGGATAAAATGGCCCCCGCCGTGGAACGTCCAATCCCCGGCAGCGCTACTACCTCATCCAGGGTAGGTGGAAATTCGCCATTGTATTGTGTGGCAATCTGCTGCGCCGCTTTATGCAGGTTGCGCGCTCTGGCGTAATACCCCAGACCCGTCCACAGGTGTAGCACATCGTCCTGTGGCGCCTCGGCCAACTCAATCACGGTGGGGAAACGCGCCATAAAGCGCTCAAAATACGGGATCACCGTGGTCACCTGCGTTTGTTGCAGCATGATCTCAGACACCCATACCCGGTAAGCAGAAATCGCCTGTTGCCAGGGCAGGTGCTTACGGCCATGTTCGTCAAACCAGTTTAATACCCGTGTAGAAAATGAATTCACGACTTTTTACTCCCAATTACTGCGGCGCAGTGTAACAGTGATTGCACCAATCCCGTAGAGCCTGATAGGCTCTGACCAACATTTCCTCAGGAGCGTTTCATGCGATACGTTTTTTTACCCGGTACCTTATGTGATGAGCGTGTGTGGCTGCCGGTCTGGAAGCAGCTCAGCCTGTCTGCCCGAGCTTATGTACCGCTGCAATGGGCAAATAGTTTAGAAGAAATGTTAGCGCTCACCAGCGACCGCACTGATCCGGACGGTAAAAACCACCTGATTGGCTATTCCATGGGGGCCTATATTGCCGCGCTGTGGGCGCTTACCTATCCGGATAAAGTCGCCTCATTAACGCTGATGGGCTATGCCCCTACCGGATTGTCGGAACGAGAGTTACAGCGGCGTAAAAGCTTACTTTCGCAGTTAAAAGGCGGCAAGGTGGATGTCACGGCTAAAACCTATTTGGCTAACATGATGCTACCAGAACACAGTGACGACATACTGCCCATACTTACCGATATGGCCAGCGATTTAGGCGCGGCGACGTTGCGGGCACATGTGCAAAGTACCACGCCCAGAAAAGATCTCACCGCTAAGCTCGGTCAGCTTAACTGCCCGGTGAATTTAATTGCCGCCCGTCAGGACGCAGTGGCGCCGTTTTCGGCCATGCAAACCGCCCAGCAAAACATTAACGGTGCCCGGCTACTGCCGGTTGAAGACAGCGGCCACATGATGATGCTGGAACAACCGGCGAATGTGGCGGCGCTGCTAAACGAGCTATTGGCTTAAGCTAACGTAACGGCAAAGGGCCTGCTGTGCGGAGGGAAACGCCAGTTTAAGCTCCGCACAGTCAGATAATGGCCGCCAGCTAAAGTCACTCACCTCACTGTTATCCACTTCGCAGGCCGGCTTGCTGCGAAGCTCGGCTGCAAAGAAAATATCCATGGTTGGGTATACCAGCGTTTTATACGGGTATTGATTCGGCCACGCACCCAGGTATAGCAATGACTCGCCGGGATCGATGCCGGTTTCTTCCCGGCACTCACGGCGCAGCGCCTGCTCGGCCGTCTCATCGGGATTAACAAAGCCCCCCGGTAAGTCCCACTCTCCGGTGGCCGGGGCTTTACTGCGTTTTACCAGTAACAGGTGCTGCTGATACACCAGAATCCCGCCTACCGCGGCAGCCACATTGCGAAACACTTCAAACTGGCAGTGGCTGCACTGGTAACAGTTGTTGTCCTGACTGGCAAAAGTTTGCTGGCCGCATTGGGGGCAATAATGAGCTGACATTAGCTGAGTTTCCATTCGTTTAAACTGGGATTACGCTATCATACAACCAGCGACCCGTCGTGGCTGCACGCCAGACCGTTGCAATTTTGTACGCGTCGTGGATAATGCCGCGGCAATTAACAGGTGACAGACTATCATGGCAAAATTTAATTCCCAGGCCGAAGCCGAAGCGGCCGGCGTTTATATCAGTAAAGTAAAGAGTTTTGTGAAGCGCGAAGGGCGCTTAACCAAAGCCCAGGGCCGTGCGCTGGAAGAATTCTGGCCAACCAAAGGTATAAAATACCAAAACGCGCCGCTGGATCTAGCTGCCTTATTTGGCCGTGATGCGCCGGTAGTCGTTGAAATTGGTTTTGGCATGGGTAAATCGCTTGTCACCATGGCCCATGAGGCCCCGGAACTTAACTTTATTGGAATCGAAGTGCACCGCCCTGGCGTGGGTGCTTGCCTGGCCGATGCCGGTGAGCTGGGCGTAGAGAACCTGCGCGTGATGGAACACGATGCCGTTGAAGTACTTAAAAACATGATCCCCGATGCCAGCCTGCATCGCCTGCAATTGTTTTTCCCCGATCCCTGGCATAAAAAGCGCCATCATAAACGCCGTATTGTACAGGCGGACTTTGCTGAATTAGTTCGCACCAAACTGGCTGTTGGTGGCTCATTCCACATGGCCACAGACTGGGAGCCCTACGCAGAGCACATGGCTGAGGTCATGA
>JAYZXK010000200.1:0-5112 GCA_036141415.1 Pseudomonadota bacterium | reverse complement strand
GGCAACGCCATGACTTACTTTGACGACCACAATATTGGCTTTGCAGTAGACAGTAGCGCCGGTTTACTGGTACCAAACATTAAACAGGTGCAGAACCTGAGCGTGCTGGAAATCGCTGAGGCCATGCAGCGCATTGTTGCCGATGCCAAACAGGGTAAGGTGAGTAGTAGTGACCTGAAAGGCGGTACGATTAGCATTTCCAATGTGGGTGTACTGGGCGGCACTACCGCCACACCAATTATTAACTACCCTGAACTGGCCATTGTGGCGCTGGGTAAAATACAGCAGTTGCCGCGATTTGATGATCAGCAACAGGTTATCAGTCAGTCTGTTATGCAGGTGAGCTGGTCGGCCGACCACCGGGTTATCGATGGTGCCACCATGGTAAGGTTTAACAATGTATGGCTGGACTATCTGTCCAATCCGCTCAAAATGTTAAGCAAACTACGTTAACCCCCTACGGCACTGGTATCTTGGTGCCGCGGGCGATAAACTTGCGCGATTCGCGCAGGTTTCGCCTGTATCCGGGGTCCGGAGATCCTGATAACAGGTTTCAAGAGAGAGCACTATTTTGCTGAGTTACCAACACGGTTATCACGCCGGTAATCATGCCGACATCCTCAAACATCTCTGCTGGCAGGCCGTTATTAATCGCCTGAAGCAGAAAAACAAGCCGTTTAACCTGATTGATACCCACGGCGGCTCGGGCTGTTACAGTCTCGACTCTGAACAGGCCAATAAAACCGGTGAGTACAAAGACGGTGTTGTAAAGCTGGATCAGTTTTCGCCGCAGGATCCGCTACTCGTTGATTATCTGGCCGCGCTGGCGTTATATCGCAATAACAATGAGTACCCGGGGTCACCGGTACTGGCTGCCGATTTACTGCGATCCAACGATGCTTTGCACGTGATGGAATTACACCCCGGCGAATTTGCAAATTTAAAAGGGGTGCTTAAACGCCATAAAGGGCAGGGGCAGGTACACAGTCACTTTCGTGACGGCCTGGAAGGCCTGGTCGCTTTATCGCCGCCTAAGCCTAACCGTGGCGCGGTGCTAATCGATCCCCCCTATGAGTCACGCAGCGAATATCAGGCAGTGATAAATGCGGTAAAAGCGTGTTTAAAACGCTGGCCTCAGGCACAAATTCTGATTTGGTATCCGTTGTTGTCGGCCCGTGCCGGCGATAAGACGGGGGAATCAGAAGCCATGTGCCAGACGCTTTCCAGGCTTAATCACAATGTATTGCAGGTAGAACTGCTGGCTCAGGATAAAAACGCCGATGCCGGCATGTATGGTTCCGGCGTGTGCTTTATTAACCCGGCCTGGCAAATCGACTCCATTTTAACCAATAGCCTGACTGAGCTTTGTCCACGTTTAGGCACGCAATGCCAACACAACGTGGTTTGGCTTAATCACACCGAGTCATGACCAGAAAAGGCATCCGCCACTTTTATATTCCTGAAGAGCAGTCGGTGTATCTGCTTTCTCATGCGGATGCCAAAAAACTGAAAGACTGGATTGCGCTGTGTATCGCGCAGCTCGAAAGCCTTGGATTTACCGATATCAGCCTGATAGGCAAAGGCGCTTACGGCTTTGCCTTTGGCGGGCGCGATCACGCCGGTGGAGAGCTGGTATTTAAATTCACCCGCATTACATTGCCCGTGAGCATCCAGGACCGCCTCGAGGAAGAAGCGTTTATGCAAGGGCTGCTCAGCCACTCGCATATTCCGTCAGTGAAAGAGTTCTACCAACGGGGCAGGCAATCTATTCTGATGATGGAGCGGGCGCCGGGCATCGACCTTGAGCAATACAGCTTACGCGAAGGGCCTGTAGGGCCGCGACTGATTGTAAAGATGGCGGTGCAACTGGGTAAAATCCTGCTGTATTTACGCCAGTTTGAGTTCGACGGCGGTCACCGGCCTATCGTACATGGCGACATTAAACCTTCCAACCTGGTGTGGGATGAAGACAACGAATGCCTGAGCCTTATCGACTGGGGCTCCAGTGTGTACGCACAGCTTGATGAGCATTTGCAGCCGGTACAAAACAATGTGCTGGATTTAATGTCGGGAGATATCCAGCAAACCAATGCCCGACTGGGGGATATCTACTTTATTGGCGATGCGCAGCTTAATGGTGAGCGCTCTAGCCCGCGCTTTGACGAGCAGGGGCTGGCCGGTACTCTGTACGCACTGGCTTCCGGTCAGTCGGCGCGGTTTGCCCATCAGGTGATCCCGCCATCTTCGTTGGGATTACCCAAAATACTGTCTGACATTCTTACCTATATGCTCAGCGACAGCGTTGCAGAACAGCACAATGGTGGTGACTATTTGCTGTCGCACCTTAAATTGCTGGAAAACCTGGTGTTTGCTAATGATAGCGCCGAGCGCTACGAATCCCTGTTGCCGGTGTGGGTAGCTAAACAGCGCAAGAATATCGAATCGGTGGTATACAGTTCCCGCAAGTCGTTTTTACGCCAGCAAAACGATCTCAGCGAGCAGCAGTCCGATGAGCTCAGCCAGTTAAACTATTTAAATGACGCCCAGTTTGAGCGGTATTACAAAAATTATCTGGATGGCATGGGCGCTACCGAAAAAGGTTTTTTAGCGGCGGTTAGCCGCCTGGCCCGATATCCGGTGGTAGGCGGCCTGGTTATTCACTGGCAACCGGAAGGCGTATACATTGATTCCAGCCTGAATCTGCAGGATCCGGCCAGGGAACAGGCCTTCAAGCATGCCGTCAATACTGTGGTTACGCTGGCCCGGGCCATTCATCGTCAGGGGGTATTTAAATGCTGCCTGTTTGATGCCAAAAACACCCTGCATATTGAGCGTGAGCAAATTGAATCGCCATTTGTAGCCGGTGCCGCTACCGTTATCCCGTATGAAAAATCCAGTGTGTCACTGAGTACGTCTGAAAGCCGGGTGCATTCGTATTTTGAAGACGGTGATGATCCGGACGAATTCCTCACTTTACCGCCACAAATTATGCAGGCTATCAAAGCGCTTAATAGTATACATCATACCGGCTGTATCATTTTCGAGGCGCTTGAGAAGCACTTAAAAATTCATAGTTACTATCGTTTGCTTGATCATACGAAGGAAAATGAGTTTAATGCGTTACTGAAAGAAATCATTGATTCACTGCCACTACTTACAGGTGAAGGCACCTGTGGTTTTATGAAGTTACCTTACAAAGACACGCGTTTTTTTGAGCACCGGGCAAAGTGTGCCGACAAGTTTTATCCTCGCAATCCCCGAACGCGGTAGTCAGTCTTTTTTTGGCAGTGAACCTATCTGTTTATCTATTGGGAGTTACTCTTGGAACAGCAAAACGAAGTTAAAGTTGCCTCTTTACTGGAATTAGAAACCCTCGAAAAGGGACTTTATCGTGGCCAGAGCTGGGATTTGGGCTTTCGTGCCTTATTTGGTGGTCAGGTGTTAGGGCAGGCATTAAAGGCGGCCTGGGCAAGCGTACCTGAGGGTCGCGTTGCACATTCTTTTCACAGCTACTTTTTATTACCCGGTGATGCCAAGCAACCGGTCGTCTACGACGTTGAAATCGTCAGGGATGGTAAAAGTTTTTCTGCCCGGCGGGTAAAAGCCATCCAGAACGGCCGCAACATTTTTTATATGACAGCCTCATTTCAGCAACCGGAAGAGGGCATGCAGCATCAGTATGCTCAGATGCCTGATGTGCCTGCACCGGACGAGGTAGAACCTGACATCAGAATGTACGAGCGCAACTATGAGAATATCGGCCGCAGAATGCGTGAAGCGTTGAGCTACCATCGCCCCATTGATATTCGTACCGTCGATGCTGTGCGTTCATTTACATCAAAAAATGACAAGCCTGAGCGCTACACCTGGTTACGGGCAAACGAAGACCTTGGCGATTCACAGGCTATGCATCAGGCGGCGCTGTCCTATGCCAGCGACTATCATTTCTTAAGTACGTCGCTGCAGCCCCATGGCGTACAAATTACCGACCGTAACCTGGCGATTGCCACTATCGACCACGCCATGTGGTTCCATCGCCCGATTAACATGAACGAATGGTTGCTGTATTCCATGGAGAGTCCGGCCAGTGGCGGTGCCAGAGGCCTGGTACGAGGCCAGTTGTTTAACCAGCAGGGTGAACTGGTGGCGTCAACCATGCAGGAAGGCCTGATGCGGATCACTGACTGATCCCAGGATCCTTTGCCCCTGGAAGGGCAAAATTGAATGAGTCAACAAACTGCTGGCGCTATTGGCGCTGGCAGCAATGCACCGACAAATTTTTCTTCGCCCATAAAAAATGCCCAGAACTTAAAAAGCTCCGGGCCTAGGGGAATGGCTCATTGCTGAGCCGTGCGCTAACTTTTACAAAGGGAGAAGTGAACAAATCGTCTTTGTAGATTTGTAATCATAGCTCAAAACTGCTCAATTAATAAACAATTTTTTTGTATCACTTCACTTTTAATCAATTATAGATACTAACCAGCAAGTTACGCCAGTCATCGAACACATTATTGACAGTGAGTGCACAAAATATAACCAGTTTGTGCAATATTTATCCACAGGTTTTGTGTGTTAAATTAGCACTATATACTTTTGGGTATGAAAATATAGATTTTCTATTCACAATATGAATGTTGATAATCAGCTAAACGAGCAAAACTGCGATTGTGGTTTGGTATCTGAATTGCCAGAATAGCGCCCATAGGTTTATTTTACTGAGCAGGTATCATCAATGAAATCATACAGCAGTCATATTCCGCCACAACGCACGTTAATGGGCCCGGGTCCGTCTGACGTGAGTCCTCGTGTGTTAAATGCCATGGCTCGCAGTACGGTGGGTCACCTCGATCCTGATTTTATTGGTTTGATGGATGAAACCAAAGAATTGCTGCAGTACGCTTTTAAAACTGAAAATGCGTTAACTATGCCGATATCCGCACCGGGCTCGGCTGGAATGGAAGCGGCGTTTGTTAACCTTATTGAGCCAGGCGACACGGTTATCGTGTGCATCAATGGCGTATTTGGCATGCGTATGCGCGAAAACGTGGTGCGTAGCGGTGCCACTGCTGTGGTAGTTGAAGACGACTGGGGCACGCAAACCGATCTCAATAA
>JAYZXK010000199.1:0-11209 GCA_036141415.1 Pseudomonadota bacterium | reverse complement strand
CGGAGAACCTTGCTTTAGTTATTCAATTGGCATCAATAAGAACCAAAGTAAGCCTGACCTTATCATTGTGGGACTGAAGCTGGATTTGGCTCACTCGATTATCAACAATTACAAGAACCGTTTGCTTGCAGGAGAACTATTTGAACCTGGTAATTACTATTCCGATTTTCTTGAAGGCTTTGATGTCTGCTTTATAAAAATGGATAAATCACATTACGAGGAATATTTAGGCTGGGGTTTATGGCTTCACGACGGAGATGACTTCGATATGTTGCAAATGATATGGCCAACGACAGACGGTTTTTGGCCATGGTTCAACGATAGATCCGAATTTTATCGGTGGGCGCAACCCATCTTAAATGAGTCCGGTGAGCTTAGTGAAATCTAACGAGTAAAAGCAGAGGAAAACCACTCGCTTCGCTCCCGTTTTCCGCTGTTTAAAGCGTTAGATTGATGGGGAAATAATGCTCACTAAACTTACTTTTTTCATTTCTAGTAGCTTCACAATCCCCGGCGAAAAAGAAAGCGAATTTCGTTTTTTCTACATTACGGAAGAAGGTAATTTTGAGATCGATGAAAGCTAACAAGGCGTTAAAATCGGAGTGATGGAAACGCGCTTAAGATAAGCGCGCTTTAAAATCGTCGTAATGGAATTGACGGACTAATTCAAAATCTCCGTTGGAGCGTAAAATGCCAATAGCCGGGTGCTCCACACCGTTAAAAAACGTGGTTTTTACCATGGTGTAGTGCATCATGTCTTCAAACTGCAGTCGCGTGCCGATAGCCAGTGGCTCGGCGAAACTGTAGGTGTCTATCACATCGCCTGCCAGGCAGGAATTGCCACCAAGCTTGATATCGTGACCCAGTTCACCGGGTTGTCCAGCGTGTAATATCGCCGGGCGATAGGGCATTTCCAGTACGTCCGGCATATGCGCGGTGGCAGATATATCCAACAGCGCAATGGGCCCTTCGTTGTTCACGATATCCACCACTTCGGCTATCAGCGGCCCGGTTTGCCAGGCCACAGCAGAACCCGGTTCGAGGATCACATCCAGATGCGGGTATTTGGCTTTAAACGTTTTCAGGGTACTAATCAGATGTTCAACATCATAGCCGGCGCGGGTCATCAGATGCCCGCCGCCTAAATTTAACCATTTTAGCTGCCCCAGCCATTTACCAAAACGCTGCTCGATGGCTTCGAGGGTGCGAGCCGTGGCAAACGAGTCGCACTCACAGAGGTTGTGGCAGTGAAAGCCATCAATACCGTTTAAATCGATAGCGTCCAGTTGGCTGGCGCGGATCCCCAGACGCGAGCCCGGCGCAGCCGGATCGTACAACGGCGTGTCTGCTTCCTGATGTTCAGGGTTAATGCGCAAGCCCAGCGAAACGCCTGGCAAGGCATCCTTATATGCCTGCCATTGAGTAAGACTGTTAAACGACAGGTGATTAACTAACCCTGCCAGTTCTGCAATGTCTTTTGCTTTGTAGGCTGGCGCATAGGCATGCACCTCTTTGCCCATTTCACAGGCGAGTTTAGCTTCCCACACCGAGCTGGCAGTGGCGCCATGGAGGTACTGCTTTACAATGTCAAACACAGACCACATGGAGAACCCTTTAAGGGCCAGAATAATTCTGACACCGGATTCATCCTGCACGCGTTTCATCAGTACCAGGTTGTTAACCAGCTTCGCTTCTTCCAGCACGTAGCATGGGGAAGGAATATCAGTGCGTTGGGTTAAATCGGTCACGCCGTCGTCTCCGTCAATACCGTTATTTGCTGAATGGACTGCTGTCGCATTCAAGCACATGCCACGGCAAGCCGTGTTTGTTGAGCTCTTCCATAAACGGATCCGGATCAAACTGCTCCATATTCCAAACACCTGGCTTATGCCATTTACCCTGTAGCATCATCATCGCGCCAATCATGGCCGGTACGCCGGTAGTGTAAGACACTGCCTGAGCGCCAACTTCTTCGTTACATACCGCGTGGTCGCAGTTGTTATAGATGAAGATGGTTTTTTCCTGGCCGTCTTTGATACCTGTAATATAGGTACCGATACAGGTCATGCCGGTGTAGCCTTCGGCCAGTGAGCCCGGGTTAGGCAATACCGCTTTTAAGAACTCAAGCGGAACAATTTGCTGACCCTGGAATTCCACCGGCTCGATGCTGGTCATACCGATGCCTTCCAGTACCCGCAGGTGGTTAAGATAGGCATCGCCAAAGGTCATCCAGAAACGAGCGCGTTTCAGAGACGGAAAATGCTTAACAATAGATTCCAGCTCTTCATGGAACATCAGGTAAGACACGCGAACACCAATGTTCTGATAATCCAGATCTTCACGTACGCTTAGTGGGTCGGTTTCTTTCCACTCGCCATTTTCCCAGAACCGGCCACGCTGCGTGATTTCGCGGATGTTGATTTCAGGGTTAAAGTTAGTGGCAAAGGCCTGGCCGTGATCGCCGCCGTTACAGTCGACAATGTCCAGATAGTGGATTTCGTCGAAATAGTGCTTTGCGGCATAGGCGGTGTAAACGTTGGTTACGCCCGGATCAAAACCACTACCGAGCAGGGCCATGATACCGGCATCTTTAAATTTATCCTGATAGGCCCACTGCCAGCTGTATTCAAACTTGGCAACATCTTTCGGCTCATAGTTGGCGGTATCGAGGTAATCAGTTTTGGTGGCCAGACAGGCATCCATGATGGGTAGATCCTGATACGGCAGCGCCAGGTTAACCACCAGATCCGGGTTAACATCGTTAATTAACGCTTCAACGGCTTTGGCGTCGTCAGCATCAACGGCGAACACGCCTTTCACACGATCGATGCCTACTTCCTGCTGCAGTGCTTCACACTTGGAAACAGTGCGGCTGGCCAGGTAAATTTCGTCGAAGTACTCAGGCAGGCGAGCACATTTTTTTACGGTAACTGCCGCTACGCCACCAGCGCCGATAATCAGAACACGAGACATAGTATTATCCCTTTTATAATGGATTTAAAATTTGCGATGAATGCTATCAGACGGCACAAAATAGGCAAGCAAAGTTGACCGTCTGCCGCGCTGTAAAATTATAGATGATGATTACTTTTCGACCAGTGGTGGTGCAAGGATGATACGCTGGTTTTGACGATAATACGGATAGACCACCGAACGTTCAGGACGGTTGGGTTCACACAAAGTAATCACAATGGCGTCCTGGGCTTCCTGTTCATTAATTTCAATTTGTGCTGCATACACTAACGTAGCGTAGGCATCGTTGTCGGTAATATTATCGATAATACGCCATTGCAGATGCTCAAGAATTTGCATCTCACCGGGATTCTCAACGCCAAAGTCTTCGCTAAACAAACAGCCAATGCGGCCATTTTCGTAAATCGCTGCGAAAGGGTAAAAGGAGTTTTCCATCCGTAGCAGTGTTTTACACAGGGTTAACGAGCGGTCGATTAACAACTGGCTGGGACGTGAAAAAACGGTGTGGTTGTCACTCATGTAGTCTCCCTGTTAGTTTTAAAAGCTCTTAGTTGGTAACGTTACGAATGGCTCTCAGGATCAGTTCGGGCACCCTGTAGCCCACCGGTATGCACAATTATAACCTGTTCGCCGGCCGCAAAGGCGCCTTGGGCCAGCAATTCCTGCACCGCATAAAATACCTTGCCTGAATAAACCGGTTCTACCGGAATCGCATATTCCTGCCGCATTTGTTTACACAAAGTGAGTAATGCCGGCGAGGTGCGGGCATAACCACCATGGTGGTATTGATGCAGAATCTGCCAGTTGCGGCTTGAGTTAGTGGGTAAAAATTGTGCTACCAGATTTTCAAGATACCCAACCCCATTAAGAACTGCAATACCCAATACCTGTTGCCTGGCGCTGGCCCCACTTATTATTCCGGCCATAGTCGCGCCGCTGGCCACAGGAGTAATAATCTTATCGAAGGGGATCTGACATTCCTCCAGCAGGGGTTGGACTCCGGTCAGCGCAGCCTGCTGACTGCCGCCTTCGGGAATGATCAGGGCGCGGGGATATTGTTCGCTCAGGGCGGCTATGAAGTCAGGCTCATCTCGTTGCTTGTATTCCAGTTTAGTCAGGTAGCGGATATTGGCCTGCCAGCGACTTAGGTCGGTCAACATGGGGGTTGGCGAATCGGCATAGTTGCCTCTGATCAGCGCCGTAAACTCAATGCCCAGTTGCTGGCAGCACCAGCCAAGGGCATGCAGGTGATTAGAAAAGCCACCACCAAAGCTCACAATATGGGGTGTTGTGGCAGCGTTGTCTGCCAACAGCTGACTCAGCTTGCGCCATTTATTACCGGAAATAATCGGGTGGATAAGGTCATCACGCTTTATCCAAAGCGTCACTTTTTCTGCGCCCGGCCAGTTTGGCGTAAAACGCTGTAACGGGGAAGGCAAACTGAGTCCTAACTGCTTTTGCAGGTGCTCGGGAGTCATGGTGTGTTTTGCTATCAGTAACGAAAAAGGCAGGGTAATCCCAGCCATTACAAAGATCAATTGCCGGTAATTTGTCAATGTGATCACGAACGCGCCTGGGGAGGTATAAGAAGCAACAGGTTTTTCGGAGTGTATATGAAAAGTTATCTGCGGCAGCTTGGCGCCCTGACATTTTTTGTGATGAGCTATACCGCGCAGGCCAACAGTGGCGTGCCGGAGTTGGTCAGCTCTGCGGTTCCGGGCGCAGCCAAAGTGGGTGAAGCCCGTTATTCGTATTTGTTCTGGGACGTGTATGACGCCCGCTTATTTGCCCCGCAGGGCAAGTGGCAGCCACAGGAGTCCTTTGCGCTGGCGCTTACCTACCTGCGCGATTTTGATGGTGAGGATATCGCCAAGCGCTCAATAAAAGAAATGCGCGAACAAGGATTGTCAGACAAATCCCGCATCGACCGCTGGCAGAGCACAATGCAGCAGATTTTCCCGGATGTAAAAGCGCAGGACACCATCACCGGCATCAAAACCAGTGCCGGAGTAACCCGTTTTTTTCACAACGATGAGCTGGTGGGCGAAGTCGTAGAGCCGGCTTTTGGCGAATGGTTTTTTAATATCTGGCTGGGACCACAAACCACCGAGCCTGAATTCAGAGCTAAATTACTGGAGTTGGAGGAATAGCCATGTATCGTTTATTGGTTTTAGGCTGGTTCGCTTTTATATTGGCCGGATGCAGCCTGTCTATTGATGGCAGCAAATATCAGCAAACCACGCCGCCGTTGTCGCTGGAGGCGTTTTTTGTTGGCGATGTAAAAGCCTGGGGCATTGTACAGAACCGTTCCGGTGACGTGGTGCAGCGCTTCACGGTGGACATTAAAGGCAGTATGGATGGCAACACTCTGGTGCTGGACGAGTCGTTCAGCTACGAAGTAGGCGAGGGGCCAATGCAGCGAACCTGGCGGATTACGCCATCCGGCAACGGGGTTTATGAAGGCCGGGCCGGAGACATTCTGGGCGTGGCGAAGGGCACGTCCTACGGCAATGCTTTTAATTTTCAATACGAGATGGTCTTACCGGTAGACGATACCACCTATCAGGTGGCGTTCGACGATTGGTTCTGGGCCATGGGCGACGGTACTCTGATGAATCGTTCTTATGTGAAGAAGTTTGGTTTGGTGATGGCCGAAGTCACCATATTTATGCAACAACAATAACATTACTCTGACACCAGAAAAGGAGGATCACCGGTGACAATCTTTTTACTTTGCCTGATGCTGGTTTGTGTTATGCCGTTTTTAGCCAAGGTGCCACTGGCAGTAGCCATGCAGCGCTCCGGCGGCTACGACAATCGTCACCCACGTGCTCAGCAGCAGGCCCTCGAAGGCTTTGGCGCGCGGGCAAATGCGGCACATTATAACTGTTTTGAGGCCATCACCTATTTTGCTCCCGCAGCACTGGCGGTTCTGGCATTAACCACGGTTGGTGCAACCCACGTATACCTGGCTGTGGCCTTTGTTGTTTGCCGTATTGTGTACCTGTTTTGCTATTGGTACGACATCGATAAGCTGCGCAGTGTGATGTTTGTAATTGGCCTGGGCATCAGCGTTGCCATGTTCGCAACGCTGCTATAATCGCAGAAAATCAGCGCCTCGCACCAAATGTGGCGCACACTCCACCGATTCATACAGCCTTATTGTTATTGACTGTGCTCTGGTCGCTTAAAGCGACGCGAACCTGGATAAGGCGTGAAATTATGAATGGTGCCATGGGAGACTTCCTTTTGCACATCACGCCAGTACTCTGGTGTCATCAGGTCGCCATGCAGGGATTTCAGCATTTCTTTAAATGGCCGCTTACCCACAATGAAGTGTTCAAACTGCTCTGGAAAAACATCATTTGGCGCCACCGACAGAGTGTCTAAGGCATAAGGATCATCGGATTTCGGGATTGAGCGGAAATTCCGTTCATCCATCCAGCAGATTTCATCATAGTCGTAAAAGATCACCCGGCCATGTTTGGTGATACCAAAGTTTTTATGCAGCATATCGCCGGGAAAAATATTGGCCATGGCAATTTGTTTTATGCAGGTACCCAGTTCGTCAATGGCGTTGTGCAGTTTGTCCGGGTCAGTTTCCTGCTGCAGGTACAGGTTTAACGGCGTGAGCTTTTTCTCGATATACAGGTGTTTAATGATCAACTCATCGTCGGTTAATTCCACGCTGGAAGCGCAGGTATCCTGAAGTTCCTCAAGCAGAGCAGGGCATATCCGGCTGAGCGGAAAGCGAAAGTTCACATACTCGTGGGTATCGGCCATGCGGCCCACCCGATCTGACATCTTCACCAGCTTGTAGCGGTCGATAACGTGTTCACGGGTGATCTTTTTACTTTCGGCAAACTCATCCTTAATAATTTTAAACACTACGCCATAGGAGGGCAGGTGAAATACCATCATAACCAGGCCCCGGATCCCCGGCGCAATTTCAAACTGATCGCCGGAGTTATCCATGTGTTCGAGGAAGTTACGATAAAACGCCGTTTTACCGTGCTTGTAATGACCCAGTGCGATAAACAGCTCAAACTGTTTTTTATTCGGTAGCAGCTCGTGTAAAAAAGCTACCAGCTCGCCGGGAAACTGCGTATCTGCCATAAAGTAACTACGGGCGAAGCCGAAGATCACGCTGAGATCCTGGCGCTCGGTGAGCAGCGCATCTACATAGATCTGGCGATTTTCATTGGTGTGCAGGGCAATAACGAAGGGAACGGTACGTTCAGGCATACAAATCCGGCCTACCAGGTAAGCGGCTTTACCCCGGTAAAACACCGGTTTAAGCATTTCTACTGCGGTAACGCTGGCCAGCTCTGCTTTGCTCAGGCGCTGGCGCAGGGCATCATCCAGTTGCTGCATGTCGCGGTCACGGTCCTCAAAGCCAATATTGAATCGGTAGCAGGCAAAAATGGACTCATACATTTCCATTACCGTGGTGGTGGTATCGAAACTGTGGATCACTTTGTGCCTGTCCTGGCCAGCCAGAAAACAGCGGCTGGAGGTAACAAACATAATGGTGTTGTCGATGGATTTATGCCGGAATACCTTACCTATAACCGAGTTATAAAAGGTTTCTGCCAGTTCATACTGGGGATGGCTCTCTATCAGCTCTGCAAAAGCTTTTTTAAGTAGTTCCCAGAATTGACGGTCCTGGCGGTGGTCCATAATAAAGTCATATAACTCGGCAACTGCCGTAGCCAGACTTTGTTCATACAGCGAGATGCGCTCCTTGGAGGCCGCCAATGCCTGCTGCCACTGGCCTTTTTCAAACCGCTCCTGGGCGCCCCGGGTTACACGGCTGAACCAGCGATAGTTTTTGTCGAAGCTGGTCATTATCTGATAGGCCATTTTCTTGGCTTGCGCTTTATCTGCCACAGTCGGTATCCGGTGGAATTCAATGTTCAGAACATAGCACAAGCTGGCCCATGTTCGGTACGCCCTGCTGCGTTATGTTGATATAAATCAGCATGAATAGTAGTGCGCTGCAGTAGACTAAGCCTGAAACAAAAGTAAAGGGAGGCGTTATGGCTGCTCGGGTTACTCATGGTATTGCAATTGGTATAGAACGGTTTGACAACACGCTGTATGTGTCGATGAAGGCGGTGGGTAAGTTAACTCACGAGGATTACAAGGCGTTCACTCCTTTGCTGGAAGGGGCGCTTGAGACAATCGAATCACCGCTGGTTAGAATGCTCTTTGATGCTACCGAATTTAAGGGCTGGGAACTACGCGCTGCCTGGGATGATTTTAAAATAGGATTGCGCCATGGCAGCGAGTTCAGCAAAATCGCCATTATTGGCAATGCTGACTGGCAGGCGCTGATGGCCAGTATTGGCGGCTGGTTTATCAGCGGAGAAGTCAACTATTTCACCGACTCAGAGGAAGCGATTAACTGGCTATGTGAATAATCGCCGGGTTGCTACCCGGCGTTCAGTAATGGTGTACGGAACGCCGGGAAAGAAAGGTTAATTCATACAGGATAAGTTCAGGCTATAGCTGCCAGTGTCTACTTTTACTTTATCGTAGGGATTTAACTTTTCGATAAGTTCGGCATCTGTCACTTCAATTATGGCCCTTTTGGGCTCAACCAGCGAAGTGACTTTAGCGCTACCAAGTTCATAGCTGCCGCCGCCTCGGGAGGCAGGGAGCATTCGCAGTAACTTAACGTTTTGTCCTTTTTTAAAGCCTGCCCCTTCACCGCCACTGATTTCGTAATAATGTTTCTTGCCGTCACTGTAGTAGTGCAACAGGTAAGCTTCCGGCGAAAAGTAGGCTCGTAAATCCTGTGCTGAACATTTTTTTAACTGGCTGGTTACCTCGTTACGCATACGTTCGTACAATGCCTGGGTGTTCAGCCCATCAGTGGGTTTTCTGCAACTTCCCTTGGCGTCGAATTCCTGTTGTTCGTCATCTTTCAATGACCAGCTTTTTAAACGCTGACGGGAAGGAATTTCATACACGTCGATTTTAAGCTCTGCCTCGACTTCGTATTCACAGGTGCCGGGACGATTTTCTTCACAAAACGGGCACCACATTGGTTCGTCATACTCTTGCTTATGAATCGAAGTGACTAAGGTTCCGCGTAAATAGTAGTCTACCGGAGGACGACCCATAATCTCGCCGCCCTGAACGAATATGGCTCGCTCAATTTCTTTTTCTATGCGCCGTTGTTCTTGAGGCGAGCGCTCTTCAAACAGAATACCGTTGCGCAGCAGCGCATTTTGGTAGTGAATAAACAGCTCGTTTTTAATGTTGAGGTTGTCATCATCGGTGTTGTGCAGTTGCCACATTATTTGCAGGGGCCGGCCTGAAATTTCATCCTCATGAGGCACAACTTCAACCGCTAAATCATTGGGGTTAAAAAATTCGCGCTGCGGCGGCAAGTCGGGACGGGATAATGATGCACAGCCGTGAATTAGTAACAGCGTAAAAATGACCCCTGATCGCTTTAACATGTGTTATCTCCCTTATATCACATTGATTGATTAAATAATGAGTGGATCAGCGACTGCTCGTTTAATGCTTTTTCCAGTTTTTTATTTGCCGTTTGATGAGCGTCTTTGGACCGACCAAAACTCACCGCTTTGGTGGTGAGTTGCTGCTCAGAAAGCATAGCCTGACCATACATCAACTTCACGTTTAGTTGTTTAAAGAGGTGAAGTTCATTACCAAACCGCTTTTCCCTGTTGCTGGCATCTATTATCAAGGTGGCGGTTAATGGTGATTTTCTGGTGACAAGTTGTAACTGTTCGTCGGCCAGTTGATTGCTTAACAATTGGCGGAAAGGTTTGTGCCGGGTCTGATTATCGATAACAACGCTAATTTGCTGACGTAACAAGTTCACTTCCTGATAGTAGTGTTTCAGTATTCCATTGCTGGTGGCGAGCTGTGCTGAATTAGCGGCTTGTTCAGACGCGAAGCTGGTGATAATGACTATAGCACTTTCGGCCTTTGCGACCTGCGGCCCCAACTGCCGCAATTGCCACCAGTGCATAAACGTTACTGGCTGCTCTTGCTTACTCAAAAGTGGTGATAATTGCTTAACCATGTTTTCCAGCACTTGCTGTTGTTGCTTAATCAGTTGTTGGTAGGGCAGAGTTGCCTGAGCATACCAACGGTCTCCAACCTTAGCCTGTTTACTGATTTGGGCTCCGACCATCCATAAACCGGTTACCTCTGAATGCGTCGTTAAATCAATAATCTCCCGGAAAAAATCTCCATCCTTAATCTGTCGAGAGGTAAATTTTTCGGCCACGGTTACACTGATTTCCGCGCCTAGTGCTGCACGGGCATTACGCTGAGCTTCACGTAAAGTCACACCTTCTCCGATGGCTTGTAACTGATGCGCGGAATGGGGTGCTTGGCTAACCCAGATTGGCAGAGGGTCGGCGGCTAGCAGAAAAGACAGCAGCAGCAATGACAAACAAACAAGCTGTCTGATGGTAAGGTACGCCATAAATCCCTCCCTGGCTGGCGACTCAGCATATTTTTGCGGATTAGCTAAATTTACCGATGCGGCTATTTATTGTACAGAAATTATTTGAAGATATACGTCATGGGACGCTTTTTGGTGACAAACCGTACCATATCCGACTTACTATGATTCGGTTAAGAAAGGTTAATATACTGTATTAAAGTCAAAAATGTAGGCAGAATATGCGGCAAATAATTTCAATTAAAAAGCAGTCCGCTGCTTTACATTCTGCAATAATGAGGATCTCATGGCGTCGCCAAAATTTCATAACAGTTTCAGACAATATCACCGCTGGATAGGCTTTTTCCTGGCCGGTATTATGGCGGTTTATGCCGTAAGTGGCGTGCTATTGATTTTTCGCAGCACAGATTTTCTTAAGTTCGAACAAGTCTCCCATCGTCAGTTAGAGGCGGGCTTAAACGGTAAGGGGCTTGGCGAACAATTACGTATGCGCGGATTTAAAGTTGAGCTGGAAACAGACGGTAAAATCGTTTTTCCTCAGGGGGAATATAACAAGCAAACCGGCGAAGCCCGCGTAACCAGCAAAGATTACCCTTTCCCGCTAAATAAAATGGTTAAGCTGCACAAGGCAACGACCAACAGTCCGTTATTTTTCATGAACATTGCCTTTGGTATTGCGCTGCTGTTTTTCGTAGTGTCGGCTTTCCTGATGTTTATTCCACGCGCGCTACCGTATAAGAACGGACTTAAAATAGCCGGTGTTGGGTTTGTATTTGCCGTGCTGAT
>JAYZXK010000198.1:0-6102 GCA_036141415.1 Pseudomonadota bacterium | reverse complement strand
GCTGGTGCTGAATTATCGCGGCGTGCAGTTTTCGGCAACCTTACAACTGGGCCTGACACTCATTATCACTCTGGTGGTTTGCGCACTGGTAATTGGCGGCAGCCTTATGCCGGCGCCTGTACCTCTGACGCCTTCTGCTTTTCAGCTGGACAGTACGTTGGCTGCTATGGGTCTGGCATTCTGGAGCTTTTTAGGTATCGAAGCATTATCCCACCTGGCCAACGACTTTCGGGATCCCAAACGGGATCTGGTGCCGGCAATTATGCTCGGCACGTTGTTAGTTGGCATCATCTATATTGGCTGTACTTACCTGCTGATCGATGTGAACACAAAAAATACCCTGGCGATGGTAGCGGTGTTTGACCAGATTGTTGGCGGTAGTGGTGCTTATGTGATTGGGGTACTCGGCGTTGCCGGCGGCCTTGCCACGGTGAATGTCTATACGGCCAGTTTGTCCCGGCTAACCTGGAGCCTGAGTCAGGACGGTGTGTTGCCCGCATACTTTAATACCCTCAACCGCTATGGTGTGCCACAGCGGGCTTTGCAGGCGATTTTACTGTTCATGTCGATGACGTTGGTCATCACCCACTTTTCAAAGTACAACCTGGAAGATCTGATTGGCTGGGTAAATGGCGTTTTTGTGTTGATTTATCTGGCCAGTATGCTGGCCGCGCTGAAGCTGCTGTCGCCGGCTCATCGACCGCTGGTATATTTTGGTTGCCTGTTCTGTAGCATTATTACCCTGGGCCTGGGCAGTAAAATGCTTTATGCACTGGCTTTATTTACCTTGTTTGCACCGTTATTGTGGTATCAACAACGGCATCTCAGCCTTAAACGCCCGGGTTGCTAGAGCGCGCTAACGGTCGATGGCGATGTGAAGCCCATGGGCCGGGCATCGCTTTTAGGGACCTTATTGAGCAAGTTACCGCGCCAGTGGCCGCAAGCCTGCTCGGTACTGCTTACTTCCTGAATAATACTTAACATCTTCACTATGGCGTCGGTCATTGCAAAGTTGCTGTTAGTAGCAGCCAGTACCTGCCGCTTCATATCAGGTTGGGTGATTTTGAGCGACTTTATCACCTTGCTTTCTTCCAGGTGGTACATCGCAGAGGACGGTAAAATCATCAGTCCCTCGCCCTGAATAACCTGACGCAGTCCGGTCATCAACTGCCCTGAGTAGGCTTTATCGTGTTTGAGAGCAACGCCCGTGTCATGTTCATATTTCTCAATCAGGCGCCCAAGGGCATCTTTAGGCCCTGGGGTTAGCAGCTCAAACTGACTTAACTCCCAAAAGCAAATGGTATCGCGGTTTTGCAATAACTGATAATAGGCAGAGGCCTCATTCACGCCGACCACCAGATACATAAACTCTTCAATAATCGGGTAGGCCGACATAAAACGTGGTTCCACTTCCTGCTCGTAAGTCAGCGCGATATCCACCTGATTGGTCTTCAGCCACTCTTTTACCGCATAGGACGGTCCAGTGCTGATTTCCAGCTTTAACTGGGGGTGAAACTCATTAACCATGGCAATTAGCGACATCGACAGCACATTGCCAATAGACGGCAACATACCAACACGAACAACGCCATGCTTATTTGCCGCTAACTGATGCAATTCCATTTTAGCGGCATTGATGTCCTCGATCAGTTTTTTTGCGTGTTTTTCGAAAACCTCGCCGGCTGCCGTCAGACTCACTCCTTTAAAGCTTCTCTCAAACAGGGCACTGCCCATTTCCCGTTCAAGATTGGCTAATTGCTGACTGATCGCAGGTTGTGCGATATCCAGTTCCCTCGCTGCAGCAGCAATACTTCCTTTTTGAACCGTAACAAGAAAATACTGAAGCTGTTTGGAATTCATTTATTGCGACTCAACTCTTAAACTAAAGTAGCAAAATGCTGTAAATCATAGATTTGTAACATCCCGCATAACTCATAACGAACATCATATTTCCATTTCAATTTCAGCAAGTTACATGCCACCAAATGGTCAGGTTTTGTGGCACCTATGTTAACCATTTGTAGCCAACTCATATGTTATAAAATATTTTATTTAAGTAAACCACGCTTAACTAACTGTATTTTGTATAATTTTAATATGGGTCAATATTTTCTTTATAGCCCTCAATATTCTTTTTTCTTCCGAAAATGCTTGCTCTTTTTTTAGTCTCTCTACTGTCGTTAGCAAAGTCTGACGCGCTCATTAAGTCCAAATAATGTTTAAATTTGGTGCTTTTACGAACCAATTTGGGGCAAATTTAGCCAGTGCCGTGATTTCACGCCTATCGTAATTGCACCTAAAAAGATCATAGCGATATGACAATTTAGGGAACACATGATGAAACTCAAGAAATTAAATGCAGCAATACTGGCAGGTCTTGCCGGTTATTCGCTTTCGATGACTGTCGCAACCACTGCGTTAGCAGAAGAAGAGGCAGCGGAAGAGAATGTTGAGAAAATCGCAGTTGTGGGTGCCCGTGGTGCGCCTCGCTCCGTAACCAGCTCTCCGGTACCGGTAGATGTATTAACCGCTGAAGATATTACTGGTGTGGCGTCATCAGACATGAACGACATCATGATGACACTCGTTCCATCATATACCCTAAGCCGTCAGCCAATTTCTGATGGTGGTACTTTTATTCGTCCGGCGCAATTACGTGGCCTGCCAACTGATAAAACCCTGGTTTTGGTTAACGGTAAACGCCGCCACCGCGCTGCATTAGTGCAAATTGGTGGTTCTGGTACGCAGGGTCCTGACCTCGCGACTATCCCATCTGCCGCCCTGGGTAGCGTAGAAGTTCTGCGTGACGGTGCTGCAGCACAGTATGGTTCTGACGCCATCGCTGGTGTTATCAACTTCCAGCTTAAAAACAATGCTGAAGGCGGTTCATTATCACTGGATGTTGGCCAGTATTACGAAGGTGATGGCGACCAGTACACCATCAGTGGTAACAAAGGTTTCTCTTTAGGTGACGACGGTTTCTTAAGCATCTCTGCAGAAGTGACAGATTCAGAAGCGACTTACCGCGGTGAGCAATACTGTGAAAGCTGGTTCTGTGTCGACGAGCAAAGTGATGAATACATCGCTGCAGCTGAAGCAATGGGTAACTCAGTACACGGTTCACCACAGGTACAGCCCTGGGGTCAGCCAAACTACAGTGGCGCGAAAGTATTCGTAAACGCTGGTTACGCACTGAATTCAGATATGGAAATTTACTCTTTCGCCAACTATTCAGAAAGTGAAGGTGATGGCTCTTTCTTCTATCGTTACCCGGGTAACGGCACTATCGAAGATCTACGCGAACAAGACGGTTCTATTTACAGCCCGCTGGAAAAATTCCCGGGTGGTTTTACGCCACGCTTCTTCGGTGATATCACTGATTACTCTTTCGCGGCTGGCCTGAAAGGCATGACCGGTTCATTAGGTTATGACATCAGCGGTCGTTATGGCTACAACGAAATTTCTTACACCCTGGCAAACACCATCAACCCCTCAATGGGTCCTGACTCGCCTACTTCATTCAAGCCAGGCGACCTGAGCAACGATGAATTACAATTCCAGGCTGACTTCACCTATGACCTCGCGGAATACGTGCTGGCGTTTGGTGTAAGCTACATGGAAGAGTCCTATGAAATTTCTGCCGGTGATGCCGCGTCAGTAGAAGTTGGTCCATACTCTTCATCTGATCCATGGGGTTTCTGTGACGGCACTGCAACCGCTGACGCTCTGGCCTCTGCTTTAGCCAATGGCCTGGATTGTAGCGATCCAGATGACCCGGTTTACACTGCTGTAGGTGTTGGTTCTAACGGTTTCCCTGGTTATTCAGCAGACTACACTGGTACTTACGAGCGTGATTCTTACGCTGTTTATGCCGATATTTCTGGTGACATCACTGATAAATTATTCGCCCAGGCCGCTATTCGTTACGAAGACTACTCTGACTTCGGTTCTGAGCTGGTCTACAAAATTGCCGGTATTTTCCAGGTAACTGACGAAATCGCGATTCGTTCATCATTCGGTACTGGTTTCCGCGCACCGACTCCAGGTCAGCAAGGTACCACCAACGTATCAACCCGTCTGCCTAACGGCTTCCCGGTTGCGACAGGTCTGTTCCCAGCCAACAGTGCAACAGCTCAGGCGCTGGGTGCTTCACCGCTGGATCCAGAAACTTCTACCAACTTTACTTTGGGTGCTACAGCTGATGTAGGTAACTTCACTCTAACAGTGGATTACTACCGCATCCTGCTTGAAGACCGCGTAAATGCGATTTCAACGCTGGATGTATCGGCAACTGAGGTAACTGACCCGGATGCAGATGGCTATGACGCTTATCAACGTTTCCTGGCACTTGATGCTGCAGGCGTAGAAGGCGCTAACACTATCGGCGGCGTATTCTACTTCCAGAACGCATTCGATACGGTAACTCAGGGTATTGATATCGTTGGTACCTATAACTTTGAATCTGAGTACGGTGATACCACTATCACAGCTTCAATGAACTTTGCCGACCAGAATTTTAACTCTGATCCGCAGGTTTATTTCAACAACGAAGCTATCTACGACTTCTTAAATGGCACGCCAGCCACTCGCGGTGTTTTATCTGTAAAACACGCTATGGATGATATGTCATTTACTGCTCGTATGAACTACTTCGGTGGTTACTCAAACTCTGACGGTGGCAGCCAGGTGTCTGCAATCCAGATCTTTGAGCCTGAAGTTATGTTTGACTTAGAAGGTACTTACTTCATCAGCGAGATGCTATCTGTGTCAGCCGGTGCCCGTAACCTGTTCGACAACTACCCGGATGCGGGTGAGATTGGCGAGACTTGTTGTGGTCGTATCTACCGTTCTGACTCTATCGTTGACTGGCAGGGTGGTTACTACTACATGCGCCTCAACATGAGCTTCTAAGCAGCTTATCTCTGAAATTAAACCTGTTATCGACCAGCCTCCAGGCTGGTCGACTTTATCAGGTCACTCATCGCTATCAAGGCGACAAACCGCACAAAACGTTATAATTTCTACCGTATAAAAATAATAAAAAACCGAATAATTATTTAACTAGTGGAGCACTGTTGTTATGGAGATTGAACTCGTCTGGTTCGTCCTCACTTTGTGCGTTGCGGGCGCGGTCGCAGGCATAACTTCTGGCCTTTTTGGCAACGGAGGTGGTTTTGTTGTAGTCCCAGCCCTTCTCGCCGTATTTCCTTTCTTTACCCCCAATTCTGAAGAGTTAGTAAAAGTAGCTATTGGTACCTCATTGGCATCCATTGTTATTTCCAGTGCTCGTTCAGTCTTAGCACACAAGAAACGTGGGGCAGTCGATTTTGACATGCTTAAATCATGGTCAGTATGGATCATACTCGGCGTGCTTGGCGGTGTAGCCATCGCTAATCACACCAGCAGTAATGGCCTGACAATGGTTTTTGCCGGCGGCGTTTTACTCTATTCAGTTTACTTCCTGTTTCCTGAATTTGTAGTTCGTCCCGGGATGACTTTTTCGATGCCACAAGGCGTGGGCAAAAGTGTTCTGGCTTTTATCATTGGTGGCTTCTCTGCACTGCTTGGTATTGGTGGTGGCACGCCGACAGTTATCACCATGGTGATGTGTCGCCGTACCATTCAACAAGCGGTAGCAACGGCTGCTGGTGTTGGGTTCTTAATTGGTTTACCCGGTGCAATTGGTTTCCTGTTTATGGAAAACACCAATCCGCAGGGCATGCCCGTTGGCACGGTTGGCTATATAAATTTGCCGGCTCTGCTAGCAATCAGTATTGGTTCAATTCTGACCGCACCGATTGGTGCATCAATGGCACACAGCTTTAGTGAAAAAATGCTTAAACGCCTGTTTGGTATTTACCTGGTGATTGTATCAGTCGCTATGTTTGCCAAAGCGTTATAAAGCTCACACATTAAAATAAGAGGAACAGTCAATGACTTATAATCCATCAAGACGATTATTCTTAGGAGGCTCACTGGCCGCTTCAGCCGCTGGTGCTACGGGTCTTATCACGCCTGCTGGTCTGGCCGCAGCGCAACCAATGAAATCGCCTAAAATTATGTATGGACCAACCCCGGGCGTAGCAAAACTAAACGCCAACG
>JAYZXK010000197.1:0-3679 GCA_036141415.1 Pseudomonadota bacterium | reverse complement strand
GGGGTTTTGTTTTTGCTGTTCAAGCATATAGGTTTGTACCGTAATGCCTGTGATCAGCTGACCAAGATTGTCGTGAAGTTCTCTGGCCAACAGTCTGCGTTCATTTTCCTGCAGCGCCGACAGGCGCTGACGTAACCCGGCTACCTGGGTTTCCTTACTGGCCAGTGAGCTAATTAACTTATTGTAATGATCAATCAATCTGTGTATTTCGGTAATATCGGTCGACGCCGCCGACAACCTGAACTGGCCTGACTGAATGGAATCCAGTCCCTGACAGAGTTCGGCCAGCGGCTTGAGGCGGGTATTTACCGCATAACGCAGGGTAAAAAGTGTTAGTAACAGTGCCATCACGAAAATGAAAAACACATTCCCCAGGGTGGCGCTAATCTCATCAAATTCAGCCGCGCTACTAGCGACTACGGTAATGGGTTCTCCCGAGGCTGCATGAATGGTGGTACTTGTTGGTGGTGGTGCCAGCCATTTTTCCAGCGAGCCGGTCAGCGCCTGCTGATTAGAAAGTTCGGGGTGTTCGATAACGGTGAGGTGACGGCTGTTGTGTAAAATGCCCCTTAGCGTGTCGCTATCCAGGTTGGCTTGCGCCAGGGTTTCGGCCAGCTGCAGCGCGGCTTCACCTTCGTCGCTGATGTCGGCTCTGGCCTGATAGAACATCGCGACCGCCAGCACACTAAACACCGCAGTGAAAATCAGCACAATTGTCAGGGTGATTTTGTTGGAAGCATTCATATTACTCAGCCGTACCGCACATTTTTTACAAACCAATAACATTATACTGGAGTTAATCAGCCCAGTGTTGTCTGTTGCTTGCTACTTTGGTTAGTACTATCTAGTACTTTGGTCTTGGTTTAAGTAGAAAAGACCGTTTCCCCACTTCCGCTGCGCACAGTACGAAAGTGCTACAGGATTTGTTTAACAAATGATCAACAATAAATTAACCATTGGTAAACGCAAATAGGAAGAAGGTGGTAACATGACATTTAAAAACACACTACTGGTTGCAGGAACACTGCTGTCTGTAACGCTGGCCTTACCGGCTCAGGCGGGCAGCTGGCAACAAAATGTGGCAGTAGGTAATTTCAATAAAGTACACGTTTATACCCCGGATTCACTATCACCAATAGGGCAGGGACGCTCGCTGTTAGTCGTACTTCATGGCTGTACACAATCCATTGATGCTTATCTTTCCGCTAACCTGGAACAGGCTGCGGAAAGTTACGGAATGGTGGTAGCGGTTCCTGATGCAATGAATAAAGCGGGTTTTGGCTGCTGGTCTTACTGGCAGGGAGCAAAATCCCGCACCGCCGGTGATTATGCCAATATCCTGTCGCTGGTGTCGTCGATGAAAGCTAACAGCGGCTACGCCATTGATGAAGACCAGGTGTACGTGGCGGGATTGTCTTCCGGCGCGGCCTTTGCCAATACCACAGCCTGTATTGCACCTGATGTATTTGCCGGTGTGGGAGTAAGCGCCGGGCCCAGCATTGGTACCAGTTCCAGTGGCGCCATCGGGAGCTGTGAATATGCCGATGTAGCCACCCGATGCCAGCAATATGCCGGCAGTTACAGTGGGTCGCTCACCGATCAGATTGCCTCAATCGCCCATGGCGACGCCGATACCACCGTGGATACCTGTTATAACCGGCAAAATGCTGAAGGGATGGCGGGCGCCTACGGCGTAAGTGAATTACCGGGCAGCAATCTGCTCGGTAGCGGTTCAAGAACCGCCGAAGAATATCTCTGGCAGGAAGGCCGGGTGTCTATGATCTGGCTTAATGGCGTGGATCACTCCTGGTCGGGCGGCACTGGCGCCAGTGGTTCTTATGTAAGTGGCACTGGCATTAACTATGCGATGTATCTGGGGGAATACTTCAGTGAGAATAATAAGCGGGTCGATCGCAACCAGCCCCCGCAATTATCCTCGGTGAGCGCTGCAGAAAGCAGTGGTCAGCTGATTGTCACGGGTAACGCCACCGACGCTGAAGGTTATGTGGATAATGTTGATGTGCTGATTGCCAATAATAATGGCGACACCTATCAGTATTCAGCGTCTACCCAAAGCGATGATAGTTTCTCGGTAACCTCGGCCACCCTGCCAAATGATTTGTACTTTGTGACGGTAACGGCCAGTGACGATGTTGGCGCCGTGTCAGAGGCCAGCACCGTGAGCGTGCGCGTTGGCCCGCCACCGCCGCCTGCTGCCCCCGTGTTATCTGATGTGCTGGTAGATACCAATGGTCAGTGTGCCACGGTTACCGGCTCAGTTTACGATGAAAACCAGGACCTTACCGCAGTAGAAGTAACATTTGCGACCGGCACCCAAAACGCCAGTGTGGATGGTCTGTCCTTTAGCGCTGAAGCCTGTAACCTGCCGGGCGGTGCACAAACTATTACGGTTACGGCTATCGACGCCGGTGGCCTGAGCAGTAACACACAGCTGTCGGTAGACATTGATGCCGGTGTGATAGCTACCCTTGATGAGCATATCAGCGCTGGTCGTCTCGATTATACCGGTTACTCTACCTGTTATCTGGAATACTCAACCGCCGCCTTTAAGCTCACCGAGCAAACTCAAAGTGGTGGCATGTGTGTATGGCAGGATGACGATGCTTCCTGTACCGGTCCGGTTCAGGCGTGCAGCGGCACTGGCTCTGATGACGGTTCCGGCGACGATGGTTCTGGTGGTGATACAGGCGGTGGCGAACCGGCTACCTGTGCTGAATACACCACAGCGAACTACTATCACAAAGTAGCGGGCCGCGCTTATAGCACTGGCTACTACTATGCGCCGGATTATTTTGCCAGCGGTTCGGATGATCCATTAGCGGGTTCCACCTGGGGAACCTCAACCCTGTACTCAACCGATGGCAGTGTGTGGTTTGCAGGCAACTGTCCGTAATGAATGACTAACGCACAACGGGGCCCATGGCCCCGTTTTCATTTTTAACCCTAAACTACCTTCTTTAGAAGGTGGATTCTTTACAGCTTTTACATAGTTAGCTTAGTCCGCTTACCTGCGGCGCCATAAAATCAAGCCAAGCAGGCCAAGGCTCATCCACAAACTCCAGCTACCAGCGTGGGTTTCTACCACCACTTCTGACGTTACCGGCCGGTCGTAGTCGAAACTTTCCATACTCTGATAAGACAAATCAGCATCTTCATAGGCATCAATAGTGGCCAGTACCTGATCGGTTTGCGCATCGATTAACTCAATTAAAATATCGTAATCATGGCTCGGATATCCGCTAACTAACTCACTTTCCAGCAGCACTGAGTCATCACTGCTATCGCTATACAGGTTAAAGACCGAAGTGACATGAAACGCTTCGTAATAATCGTTGGTGCCCAGATAAACGATGGCGTACACCGGTGCCTGGTAATAGTTAGTATCGGCGTCAAACTCGAGGTCAAAACTGACGTAGTATCCGTCGTAATCCCGGTCGGTATACAGTGTCATCCAGGTATCATAAAACCAGTAGTCTACACTGTGAGTGGCTGTGCGAAGCTGCTCGCCTGATTTACCGGCAATGCTACTGAGATCTTTCTTTTTCACCCGGGTCGGCACATTATCGGCGGCATTGAGTTCTGGTGTATTGATAGTTTCACTGACCGATACCTCCTTGTCCGAGGCGGCCGATGAAAAAGCGATAAAGCTCAGTGACAT
>JAYZXK010000196.1:0-2684 GCA_036141415.1 Pseudomonadota bacterium | reverse complement strand
GGCGAAACCGTTATCATTCCTGATGGCGAATTTGTCAATATCACCCAGGATTTAGGCGGTAACTATACCGTTACGTGGCAAGGAAATATGTTGCGTATCGACGGTACCGACGCCGATGCCATTGGGCGTAAACCTCAAAGTCTGAATTTTACCGCACCTGCCGATGGCAATATTGATAAACAACAGGTCTGGGACGCGCTGGAAACCATCTACGATCCCGAAATTCCGATCAATCTGGTGTCGCTGGGTCTGATTTACAACGTCGACATTAATCAGGACACTAAGCAGGTCACTATCGACATGACGCTCACCGCACCAGGGTGCGGCATGGGCCCGGTGCTGGTTGGCGATGTGGAATACCGTGTTGGACTGGTGCCGTTTGTTGAGGAAGTCAAAGTAGAGCTGGTGTTTGATCCGCCCTGGTCGCGGGATAAAATGAGCGAAGAAGCCCAGCTCGAAGCCGGCCTGTTTTTTTAATTCGAGAGTAAACCATGCAGTTACCATCTAGTCAGGAAATCGTTGAAGATTTGGAGTTCTTTGATGATTGGGAACAAAAGTACCAGTACATCATTGATTTGGGTAAAGCGCTGCCACGCCTTGATGATGCTCAGAAAACGCCTGAGCGGTTAGTCAAAGGCTGTCAGAGCAGCGTGTGGCTGGTGACCTCAATGGACGGGGATAAAATCCACTTCGAAGTCGACAGTGATGCAGTGATTGTTCACGGGCTGCTGGCTCTGGTAATGGCAGCGTATAATGATAAAACGCCGGCCGAGATTACCGCTTTTGATATCGATGCGTACTTTGAAGCGCTCGACCTGGAACGCCATATTACGCCAACCCGGGGCAACGGCTTACGTGCTATCGTGGGTAAAATCCAGCATTTAGCCGCCCAGCACGGCGGATAATCCGCCTTTATCGCCATCTTTATGAAGATTTTTTGATATTTGCCCGTTCCCCCCTAGGCACGGGCAGAAAGATTGCCTATAATTCGCGACCAAAATTTTTACAATTAAACCCGGAGACAGAAAATGGCTCTTGAGCGTACGTTTTCAATTATTAAGCCTGATGCCGTTGCAAAGAACGTAATCGGTGCAATCTATAACCGCTTCGAATCTGCTGGTCTGCGCATCGTTGCTTCTAAAATGGTTCACATGAGCAAAGAGCAAGCTGAAGGCTTCTATGCTGAACACAAAGAGCGTCCTTTCTTTGGCGCCCTGGTAGACTTCATGACGTCTGGCCCGGTAATGGTTCAGGTGCTGGAAGGCGAAAACGCTGTGGTTAAAAACCGTGAAATCATGGGGGCTACTAACCCGGCTGAAGCAGCTGCCGGCACACTGCGTGCTGATTACGCTGTCTCTATCGATGAGAATGCGGTTCATGGTTCAGATGCACCAGAATCTGCAGCGCGCGAAATCGCGTATTTCTTCTCCGAAGAAGAAATCTGCCCACGCACTCGCTAAGCTAAGCCTGATGCGTGACAAAAGGGAGCTTCGGCTCCCTTTTCTGTCTGTGATCGAATATCTTTTTCGTGGTATTCTATCCCGGTTCGACGCCACTAATTTGAAGAGTTGATAACGCTTTATGTCCAAGACTAACCTACTTAATTTTAATCGGCAGGGATTGCGCGACTATTTCGCTGAAATCGGCGAGAAGCCATTCCGTGCTGATCAGGTCATGAAGTGGATTTATCAGCACGGTGTCAGTGATTTCGAGCAGATGACCAACATCAATAAGCAGCTACGCGCAAAGTTAATTGAACAGTGTGAAGTCAGAGCGCCTGAGATTGCTTATCACCAGCAGGCCACCGACGGCACCATTAAGTTTGCCTTGAAACTCGACGGCGGGCAGGAAGTCGAAACCGTGTGGATCCCGGAAGCCGATCGTGCAACCCTGTGCGTTTCCTCACAGGTAGGTTGTGCACTGGAATGTACGTTTTGCTCTACAGCGCAACAGGGTTTTAACCGTAACCTGACCGTCAGCGAAATCATTGGTCAGGTGTGGCGGGTAGCCACAACGTTAGGTTTATCTAACGATACCTCGGCAAGACCAGTGACCAACGTGGTCATGATGGGCATGGGCGAACCCTTACTGAATCTTAAGAACGTCGTACCCGCGATGGATATCATGCTGGATGATTTCGGTTTTGGTTTATCCAAACGCCGGGTAACGCTGAGTACGTCTGGTGTGGTGCCAGCCCTTGATATGCTGGGTGATCAGATTGATGTGGCGCTGGCCATTTCGTTGCACGCTCCGAATGATGAGCTACGTGATGAAATTGTACCGATCAATAAGAAGTACAACATTGAAACTTTCTTAGCCGGTGTGCGCCGCTATTTAGCCAAGTCCAAAGCCAATCAGGGCAAGGTCACAGTTGAATACGTGATGCTGAATCAAATTAATGATTCCATCGATCATGCCCATCAGCTGGCTAAAGTGATGAAGCAAACGCCCTGTAAGATTAACCTTATCCCGTTTAACCCTTACCCGGGATCGCCTTATACCTGTTCAAGCAATTCGCGTATCGATCGCTTTGCTAAAGTCCTGATGGAAAAGGGTTACACTGTAATTGTGCGTAAGACCCGGGGCGATGATATCGATGCCGCCTGTGGTCAGTTAGTGGGTGATGTGGTTGACCGAACCAAAAGAATGTTAAAAAAACAGATGAAGGGCGAGCCAATTTCGGT
>JAYZXK010000195.1:0-6860 GCA_036141415.1 Pseudomonadota bacterium | reverse complement strand
TATCCTGTGCATTTTCAATAAAGCAAGGCATACTCAGCGGCCACAAGCGTTCATCGCCAATATTATCGATGGTAAATTTGTGCACGTCTTCTAACTGCGCCAGCGTAGTATTAACGTCTGACTCGGGCGGAGTAATAAATTCAAGCAGCGATTCAGAGTAATCAGTGGTGATACTCTCATGAGTCAGAGCTGCTCCCAGCGCCTTTGGATGCGGCGTCATTGCCAGCATGCCAGTTGGATTTATCCGCAAGCATTCGCGTTCAACCCCGCGTTTAATAGCACTGAGTGCAGAAAACGCTGAAGATGATTTAAGGGCTTCAAAATCGTAAGAAAGGTCGTGAGTCAGTGGGCGCAATGTCGATTCCATAATGTCGGTTGCGACTTACATTGGTTGCAAGACGGTTAGCTTTGAGCCGTATAATATCAAATATTTATATCGACCCAAGCATAATTCATAGCACAAAGTGTTTAATTTATGGTGCCCCTGCCCCGGTTGAGCCCCAAAATCACTGTTATTGCACGCCTGCAGGACTCACTTCTATAATCGCAATGCCAAGGGTTTCAAGCTGGGGCAGGATCACACTTTTGTCTCCTACAACAACAATTTGCAATAATTCCGGATGCAATGCCTTAGCGGCCACAGCATCAATTTCAGCTTTATTGATATTCAGCAATATAGCTTTTTGTGCTTTTTTATAATTAACCGGTAGATCATAGGCCAGCAAGCGGCGTAAAAAAGAGGCTTTATCCAGCGGCGTTTCGTATTCTAATGCTTCACTCAGGGTAAAGGCATTTTGCATATAACTGAGCTCTGAATCCGTAATACCGCGCTGCTGATAATGATTAATTTCACCGAGTAGTTCCATTATACCAGCCGCGGTGAACTCTTGTTTCAGATCGGCACCAGCCTCAAACCA
Organism: Pseudomonadota bacterium; assembly: GCA_036141415.1. GTDB lineage: Bacteria > Pseudomonadota > Gammaproteobacteria > Enterobacterales > Alteromonadaceae > Alteromonas. The sequence goes on along the minus strand of JAYZXK010000195.1, from coordinate 5,943 downwards.
GCCCAGGGTTTTGCCACCATTAAACGCGGAAAATGCTCCATAGGTGTAGCCTTTATCTTCGCGCAGGTTAAGGTTAATTCGGCTGTTAAAATCATCACCGAGTGGAAAGTTCATCAGCTGAGCACGAAAATAATCGCCGGTTGCATCATAGGGCATCGCCCGCTCAACCATTCTTACCAGGCTCTGGGCTGCTCCGGGCACGTCAACCAGCACTATTTGCTGACCGTCGTACTCAGGAAAGTCACCGTAGTCGGCAATCTGATAGTCATCCCCCTGCCAGGTATTGATAAAATCAAAATAGGTGGTGATTTGACCGGGAGTCATGTCTCCCACCACCACAATAGTGCCTTTTGCCGGCACATAGTATTGCTCGTAAAACGCTTTTATATCGTCCAGGGTGATCCGGGAGACGGTTTCGGTGGTGCCGCCGGGTGGCAGACCAACACGGTTCTCAGCGCCCCACAATACAGCCGTTTTAAACTGCTCCATGATGGCGCCCGGCTCTTTGCTTTGAGCGTTGATGTTATCGAGCAACTGTTGTTTGATACGGTCAAAATCCTCGGCTTTGAACGCCGGGTTAAACAATTTCTCTTCCAATAGCGCCAACGTCTCATTTAAGTGCTCTGTCAGACTGGAAATAAAGACCTGCGTATAGCGGCCGTTGCTGGCAAAACTAATGGAAGACCCCATTTTAGCCAGCGCATTAGATATGTCTTCATTGGAGTAATTTAACGTTGATTCGTTCATCATCAGCGCCGTAAATGACGATAAGCCGGCTTTATCCACCGGATCCAGCAACATCCCGCCATCCAGGTCTAATGTAATGGTTACTGTGGGCGTTTCATCGTTAGTGACACCCAGTACCTGAATTCCATTGCGCAACTTGAGTTGCCAGAAACTCGGAATCGTCACCACCGGAGGCTCACCGGCTGCAGGTACTTTGCTACGGTCGAAATCTGACGTTGGCGTATCCTCAATATTCAGCGGCTGCTCGGTGGCATTAACTGCCACCTGGCGCTCCGGCCGAATCATCGTGGCAGGCTTTACTGCCAGGTCTGTCAGACCTTCGGGTACCACACTCAGAACAACCGCCGCCTGGCCTTTGATATACCGTTTGAAAACCCGATAAACGTCTTCCTTGGTGACTTCGCTATAACGCTTAACATCCTCATTCATTAAATCTGGCTGGCCAAAAAAAGTTTCGTTATAAGCCAGGGTCGACACCTTGCCGCTGACACTCTGCAAGCCATAAATGGTAGACGCTTTAATATTCGCTTTAACTCTGGCCAGCGCATCGTCGTCGAAGGGTCGGCTCTCAAAGTCTGCCAGTATGGTTTCAATTTCGCTGTAAATCGTGGCCAGTGAGTGTTCGGATCCCGGCGACACCAGGGCCACCAGATTGAATTCGCAGGCGAGTTCGCTACAGGGATGGGAAACGCCAGCCTGAACCACCTTGCCGGTTTTCACCAGTTGTTCGTAAAACACCGATGTTTTGCCACTGCCCAGAATACTGGCCAGCACGTCGAGCGCGGCTTCGTCTTCGTGCCTTGCATACACGGTGGGAAAGACTATTTGCACCAACGGCAGGTGCACGTTGTCCTGCATGGTGATGAATTTGTTTTCGCTCAGCGATGCGGGCGCTGGCGGCTGAGCTTTCACTTTAGGACCGGCCGGCAACTCACCAAAATACTTTTCAATCCAGGCTTTGGTTTGAGCGACATTAATATCTCCGCCAATAGATAACACCGCATTGTTGGGCCCGTACCAGCGTTTAAAAAACGCTTTGAGGTCGTTAACATCCACCCGGTCGAGATCTTCAGTGTAGCCAATCGTCAGCCAGGAATACGGATGCCCCGCCGGATACAACACCTCACCAATTCGTTCGTGACGGCGGGCATAAGGCTGGTTATCAATGCGCTCGGCCCGTTCGTTTTTAACGGTCTCGCGCTGGATCTCAAACTTTTCCTGTGTCACAGCCGGTAACAAATAGCCCATCCGGTCAGACTCCAGCCAAAGCACTTTCTCTAACTGATTGGCCGGTACGGTCTGATAGTAATTGGTTCTGTCACGATTGGTAGAACCATTAAGCGTGCCACCGGCATCGGTAATCAGCTTAAAGTGCTGTTCATCCGCCACATTAGCGGAGCCCTGAAACATCATGTGTTCATAGAAGTGAGCAAAGCCGGTTTTACCGGGCTCTTCTCTGGCTGAGCCTACATGATAGGTCACATCCACGTGCACCAGCGGATCAGAATGGTCCTCATGAAGAATAACGGTAAGTCCGTTTTTTAATTGATATTTCTCATAAGCAATAGCAACAGGTTGTGCTACACTTTTTGTATCGGCCGGTGAGAGATCGGATGTCTGAGCGCAACCATACAATAAATGGGCAATCAAACCCAAAAGGATAAATCTGAACAACATTAAACATTCCGGAAATTGGTGGATGTAGCATCCATCTGCGAAGGTACGTTAAGTTTAGGTGACAACTTTAACAATAATTACACGTAAATGTGTACTGTTAAAGCCTCGTCGGCATTTTTTCGTATTTACAGATATATCGAGATTACAGGAACTTATGCAAGAACAGCCAATGGTAATAGATTTTGACTTCGGATTACGGCAACTTAATGGCAACCGTAGCCTGTTATATCGCCTGTTGCGCAAGTTTGCGGCTGAGTATCGGTCTTTGGATACCCGCTTGCAAACCATGCTAGCCCAACAGGAGATGACAGAAGCCGAGAACCTGGTACACACTTTAAAAGGTGTATCGGGCAACCTTGGCTGCTCGGCAGTTTATCAATCAAGCCGGCTGGTCAATGAAGAACTCAAACTGGGTAAGCCCGAACAGTCTTCACTGAAGGAATTAATTCAGCGCCTGGCAGAAACCATCAGGGTCATTGATGAGCTGCCAGACGATTCTGCAATAAACACGGGCACTAAAGCTGCACCGTCAGACGAAAAACAGCAAACCTATCAGGCACTCTGTCAGGCACTACAGCACCACGAATACATCAATGACGAGAAACTCAATAACTGGCTGACAAAGCTAAACCTCAATAGCAGTGATCAGCAGGAGCTGGTTGATGCAGTGTCGTCGCTGGAATATGACAAAGCGCTGGCTATCTTAGAAGATACTGATGCCTGATGACTGAAGCTATTTTCAGTCATCCCGATTTTTTCATCATTAATAAACCTGCCGGAATTACTATGCACGACGCTGAACGAGGCATCGTGCAGCTTGTTTGTGAGGCGTTAGGAGAAACTCGCTTACATCTGGTTCACCGGCTTGATGACGGCACCTCCGGCTGTTTGATTGTGGCTCGCACCCCACAGGCTGCAGCGCGCTTCGAAGTCTTGTTTCGTACCCGACAGGTACAAAAATATTATCTGGCGCTGGTAGAGAAGAAACCTAAAAAGAAACAGGGCACCATAACCGGCGATATGAAAAACCGCCGTAACGGTCAGTATATTCTGTTAAAGTCGCAGCATAACCCTGCTGTTACCCAGTTTTTTAGTTATGGCTTTACCGATGCACCGCGTCTGATGCTGGTAAAACCGCTAAGTGGTAAAACCCATCAGATCCGTGTAGCCATGAAAAGCCTGGGCAGCCCCATTGTTGGCGATACCCTTTACAGCGCCGCGCCCGCAGACAGACTGTATCTGCATGCATGGGGCCTTGAATTTGAATATGAAGGTGAACCGGTAAGCGTATTCTGCACACCGTCTGGTGGCGAATATTTTGCACACCATAGCATAGCGAGCTGGCTCGCTCAGGCGCCTCATCCCAATACGCTAAACTGGCCTAAATCTGCCAGGCCTCCCCGGGATGAGGAGGTCTGACATGACTATTACCGTGAATATTCTCGGCAGTGGCGCTATTGGCGGGCTATGCGCCGCCGGTGCACAGTTATCCGCTACGCCTTATAGCTTATGGCCAAGGCCCGGCAGCACCGTGCTTAACAAGGTGGAATTGTTGAACGGGCAGACGGTAAGCCTCGAACCGCTTGACTGTGCTGACGAGACGCTCGAAGCTACCGACTTATTGGTAGTACCGCTCAAGGTGACGCAGCTAAAAGAAGCGCTGAAAACCTGGCGGCATAAATTGTCAGCTTCAACAGCAGTGGTCCTGCTTCATAATGGTATGGGCGGAATGGAACTGGCAGCAAAATATCTGCCTGATAACCCGGTGTTTCTGGCCACCACCAGCCATGGCGCACTCAAAACCTCGGCCACCAGTATCAGGCATACCGGCAAAGGGGAAACCATGTTGGGTAGCTCGCCCTGTCACACCACCAGAGCGCCGCTGAATACCCATATTGCCGAAATGATAAATCGCTGTATTGGCCCGGTGACCTGGCGTGATGATATCGAAACCGCACTCTGGCAAAAGCTCGCGGTTAACTGCGCCATCAACCCGTTAACCGCGCTTAACAATATCCCCAACGGCGGTCTGCTGGCAGCACAATACGCTGCAACCATCACCGGCGTCTGTGAAGAAGTATGTGCCGTTGCCAGAGCGTGCAAGATAGAGCTTGAGGTAAATACCATCACCGCACTGGTATATAACGTGATCGAACGTACCGCAGAGAACTTTTCCAGCATGCATCAGGATGTGATCTACAAACGCACCACCGAGATAGAAGGCATTAACGGTTACATTGTTAAACAGGCAAAGAAAAAGGGTATTGATGTGCCCATCAATACCCTATTATACAAAGCGATAAAAGCGCTTTAGCGCTTATTCAGCGTCCTGAGCCTGCACTTCCGGTTTCATGTGCGGGAACAGGATAACGTCTTTAATCGTCGGACTGTCAGTAAACAGCATGGTCAGACGGTCGATACCGATCCCCTCACCTGCTGTGGGTGGTAAACCAAACTCCAGTGCACGGATGTAGTCTTCGTCGTAATGCATGGCTTCATCGTCGCCGGCGTCTTTTTCTTCCACCTGCTTGCGGAAACGCTCAGCCTGATCTTCCGGATCATTGAGCTCGCTGAAGCCATTGGCCAGTTCGCGGCCGCCCACAAAGAACTCAAAGCGGTCGGTGATAAACGGATTGGCATCGTTACGACGGGCCAGCGGTGAAACTTCCCACGGGTACTCAGTAATAAACGTGGGCTGTTCGAGTTTTTCTTCGGCAGTCGCTTCAAAAATTTCGCACAGATATTTACCAGCACCCCAGATCCCATCGACTTCGGGCTCTTTAATGTGCAGCTGTTTAGCCATGGCTTTCAGCTCATCAAGGTGGGCTTCCGGGTCACGGATAGCAGCTTCATTTGCTTCTGGCCAGTATTTCAGGATGGCTTCACCCATGCTCAGGCGGTCGAACGGTTTGCCAAAGTCGTAGTGTTTTTCTTCTACTACGTTACCTTCCGTATCACGCACGGTATTCACCAGTTCGGTGGTGCCCAGGATATCTTCAGCCAGCGTACGCAGCATATCTTCGGTCAGGTTCATCAGATCGTTGTAATCTGCATAGGCCTGATAGAATTCCAGCATGGTAAATTCCGGGTTGTGACGGGTAGATAGCCCTTCGTTACGGAAGTTACGGTTAATCTCGAATACACGTTCAAAGCCACCTACAACCAGACGTTTAAGGTACAGTTCCGGCGCGATACGTAAGTACATATCGATATCCAGCGAGTTGTGATGAGTCACAAACGGCTTCGCTGTCGCCCCGCCAGGAATAACCTGCAACATGGGCGTTTCTACTTCAATGTAGTTACGGGTGGTGAGGAAATTGCGGATACCGTTAACGATTTTGCTGCGCACCACAAAGGTCTCGCGGGTCTTTTCACTGGTGATAAGATCCACGTAACGCTGACGGTACTTGGTTTCCTGGTCGGTTAAACCATGGAATTTTTCAGGTAACGGGCGCAGTGATTTGGTCAGCAGTTCGTAGCTGGCCATGTTCACATACAAATCTCCCTTACCGGATTTGT
>JAYZXK010000194.1:0-7111 GCA_036141415.1 Pseudomonadota bacterium | reverse complement strand
ATAGTTAAAGGATAATGTTTTCTGTCGGTGCTCGAATTGACGTACAGCGGTGGATTATTTTTTTGCAGGATAAAACCTTTACACTCGCGACTACTGAATGTGCCAGCATGAGCAAAAAATGCAAGTACAATCTGGTCTATTTAAACATTTAGATAAAAAAAACCGCCGAAAGCGGCGGTTTTCTGAAAGGGGCTGATTATTTGCGCTGAAACTCACTGGTTTCACGCCATTGCGGCCAACTGTCTTTGTTGGCGACTAAATAACCAACTTCCATCAATAGCTGGGTATCCTGAGATATTCCGCTCAGATCCCAGTCGTCCCGGAACTTGTCACACACCTGATGATAACAGCCGGTAACAATCACGCTGGTACGTTTGCGGTATTTCGCGGTTTCTTCGTCAAATGGCTCGCTTCCACCTTTGGCATAGAGCGCTGGCACGCCCACTTTCGCAAAGCTGAAATGATCGGAGCGATAGTAGTAACCCGCCTCAGGGCGATCTTCCTGAGTGACAGTACGTCCCTGACGAGTCGCAGCAATAGTCAGCTCTTCCTCAAGATCTGATTTACCCATGCCAATTACCGCGATGTCTTTGGTTTTACCCAGCACATTCATGGCATCCATATTGATATTGGCTACGGTTTTATCCAGCGGGATAATCGGGTTGTCGGCGTAGTACTTCGACCCAAGCAAGCCCTGTTCCTCGGCGGTGACAATTAAAAATGACACAGAACGTTTCGGCGCCGGAGTGAGTTTACTAAAGGCTTCAGCCATAACCAGTGCGGCGGCAGTACCGGTAGCATTATCGTGTGCGCCGTTATAGATCTGGTCGCCCTCCAGACTTTCATCCTTGCCCAGGTGATCCCAGTGCGATGTATAAATCACGTGCTCATCCGGTTTTTCGCTACCCGGCAGGGTTGCCAGCACATTGTAACTGGTTGATGCCTGATAGGTGTTTTTAACAGTTACCGACATGCTTTGATCGAGCGGCACGGAATAGGGGCCTTGCATGGCTTTGGCTTTTTCTTCCTCGAATTTCAGTCCGGCGTCCGCGAATACGCGGCTGGCTGCTTCCAGCGTTAACCAGCCTTCTACAGCAACGCGGCTGGCACCTTTGTCCGGACTAACCAGGCCGTACTGCGGGCCACTCCAGCTATTGGCAACAACCGACCAGCCATAAGAAGCCGGAGCCGTTTCGTGAACAATAATGGCACCCGCGGCGCCCTGACGGCTGGCTTCTTCGTATTTATAGCTCCAGCGACCGTAATAGGTCATGGTCGTGCCCTGAAACTTGCCACCTTCTGGGTTTTCAAATCCTGGGTCGTTAACCAGAATCACTACGGTTTTTCCGTCTACATCCAGCCCTTCGTAATCATTCCAGTCGTATTCCGGGGCATTGATGCCGTAACCAACAAAAACAAGCTCTGAATCGGTAAGTGTTACCACATTCTGCTCACGCTTGGAGCCAGCAACCATATCGGTTTTGTATTCAAAGGTGTGATCGCCAATGGTCATGGTCATGTCCGGATCGGCGGTAATTTCCATCAGCTCTACCGCTTGCAGGTAACTGTCGCCGTTACCAGGTTCAAGACCAAGCTTTTTAAATTCTGAAACCAGATAGTCGAGGGTTTTCTTTTCGCCTGCTGTGGTTGGCAGACGTCCCTCAAATTCATCAGACGCCAGGGTTTTCAATGGTGGTGCTATTTTGTCGGCGGTAATGCTGTTATATACCGCATCAAAGTTATTCTGTTCTGTCGGGGTTGTGGCCGCCGGTTCCTGTGAGCAGGCAGATAACCATGCCACAGAGGAAACAACTAACGGCAACAGGAGGATTTTTTTCATTTATTTTTCTCTGTTTGCTTTACATTAGCTTTCCAGTATAGAGAATTCAGTACAAAATTGAACTGCTAAGATATCCGCTGTTTTCTCATGTCTTCACAACCCGATTCAGTAAGGTCATCGACTTTGCCACTAGATAAGTTGTTTACCACTTCCAATATGGAAGTGCGCAATCCGTTAAGTGCGTCACAACTTAATGACTGTGCCAGATTCATGAACAAAGGCTGGGCAGGTCCGGACTTTATTGATGATAAAAATGTCGATCTGACGGACCGGTATTATGAGATCTTCATTGCCGAGGAAAATCAGGTGCCAACACGCACCAACTGGCATGACACCTTTAATGCGATGATGTGGATAGCATTTCCGCGCAGTAAAAAGCTGATTAATACACTGCACTGTGAGGAAATTGCGCAGTTTGGCGTACACCCCAGAACCCCTAAACGGAATCGCATTACCCATTTTGATGAATGCGGGCTGGTGATTGCGGTGCCACAAGACAGACTTGAAGCAGGTAACAAACTGTTGGAACAGTTGGCAAACCATCAGTGGCAGGAATGTCTGGTTGAGAATCAGCAAGAATGGGGCAAAACGTTGTTTCCAATGATTATTGGTCATGCCCTTTACGAAATGTTGCTGGATCCATTTATTGGCTTAACTGCAAAATGGCTTGCGGTGATTGTGCCCGCCGGGTTTGCGCAACTGGATGAGACAACTCGCTATCAGATGGTGGATACGGCATTGGTTGAGCGGTTATCTGAACTTGACAGCTTGGCGGCAAAAAACACTTTAAAACCCATCCCATTGCTGGGGATACCAGGCTGGTATCAGCAACAGACCAAGGCGTTTTATGCCGATGAAGGATATTTTCGGCCACTGGCGCCTAACGCGCCAGCCACCGTTCAATTGCCGCTTCGCTTTACTTAGAAAAGCTTCATCAACGCCCAGACGCCCATAATAATCACAAAGGGCGCGGCTGCGATAATGGCCGATTTTTTAGTATCAAAACTGGTCCATTGGGTGATACCAACCGTTATCAGATAAACCGACCACAGCGTTTCCAGTCGCATTGCCTGAGCGAAACCAAACCAGTCTGATTCCATACTCACATTAAAGATATAGGCTATGGATAAAGGGCTGACGATGGTAGGTAACACCTGATGGTTATCTTCAATCGCAATCAAGGCAATACCCAGTAAAGCGCCCACAACAACAGGCATGCCAGCCCACCAGGTGAAGCCATACCAGTCGGTATAACCGTTAAGATTTTCTTCGTCGGACTTCGTCGTCAGGTTCAGGTAAAGCGCCAGTATGGCGTTTACCACTATAGGGCCCAATATCCCGCCAATTAACATGAACACCATTACCTGGGGCTGGGCCATGTTACCGCGAATGTTATCTTGTTCTGCCGGGCTTAATTCGCCATACTGAGTGTCTACCAGCATGTTTTTATACCACTCAAAATCAACAAAGTTGATATACAGGTAAGCGGGTAACACACTCATCAGAATAACAACGAAAAACGGTATCCAGGACCAGTTATTTTTTTCGTCGATGGCTTTGAACACGCCGTTAGGTTTAAAAAAGATGTTATTGCATGCCTGGAACGGATTGGTTACTTCCGACATCCCTGACTCCTTATATTTTGTAACATTTCTAAAGATTATTATTTTTAATCATGCCAGTATACTCATAATTTCCATCGGTTTGCGTGAAAAAATGTAACGAATTTTCACAGACCAAACGGACCAATAACAATAACTTAGGGAAGGATAATGATAGAAATCTCAAATTTGGCAAAAAAATTCGCCGTTGAGAATCCTAAAAAGCTCAGCGATCAGGAAAAAAAGGACCACCGTTTAAAAGGGCGCTTTTTCCATTCCGTACAGGACGTGTCCTTTTATTGTGAATCTGGCGAAGTATTGGGCCTGTTAGGCCCGAATGGCGCCGGAAAAACCACCACCCTGCGAATGTTATCTACCGCACTGACGCCCGATAGTGGTGAAATTATTATTAATGGCACCAATGTGGTAACCAAGCCGGTAGTGGCCCGCCAAATGATTGGCTTTTTATCTGGCTCCACCGGCTTATACGGGCGCTTAACCGGCCGTGAAAACATTGCCTATTTTGGTCAGTTACACGGCATGAGCGAAGAGCAAATAGATGCAAAAATCAGTGAGCTGGCTGATATTCTGGATATGCATACCTTTTTAGACCGTCGCAGTGAAAATTTCTCGACCGGTATGAAACAAAAAACCGCCATTGCCCGTGCGGTGGTGCACGACCCTAAGGTGGTTATTCTGGATGAGCCTACAACCGGCCTGGACATTATGGCCGCACAAACCGTGCTGGACTTTATCCGTCGCCTGAAAGATCAGGGCGTGCCGGTGATTTTTTCCACTCATCACCTGGATGAGGTGGCGGAATTGTGTGATCGGGTAACCGTTATTCATCATGGTAAGACCCACTTCTCTGACTCCTTTGATGCGTTTAAAGCGCAGGCGGAAGGGTCACTTCACAAATCATTTATGCATGTCATTAATCAGGGAGCGTAGTCATGTGGAAAGTCATGCTGAAAGAGATAAAAGAACTGCTGCGCGATAGAAAGACATTATTTTTCATGGTGGCATTGCCAATCCTGGTGTTTCCTCTATTGATTGGTGTGGTAATGTTTTTTGCTGGCCAGGCCGTTGATAAAGCCGAAAATAAGGTTCTCGATTATGCCGTGGTAGGCGCTCAGTATGCGCCGGCTCTGGTCGAAGACTTGGCTGCATCTGATTTATTCAATCAGGTTATGATTGATGAAGGTGAGGATATTGCTACTTTTGTCAAGTCGGAACAGGCTGATTTCGTGCTGGTTATCCCGGATAACTTTAGTGAGGACGCGCTGCAAAGTGGCCAGATTGAGCTAAGCCTCTACTTAAATGATGCAGGCCTTAATATGGTTCGCCGCCGCCTGGACAAAATCGTTGATGTGTATGCCGAGCGCAGTCAGCAGAAAGCCTTTGCCTCACTTGAGCTGGATGAATCCCAACAACAGGCACTGATTGAGCCTATCGTGATTAAGAAAGTGGATGTGGCTGACAAACGGGAAAACTGGGGCGAAAAGATTGGCGGCATGATCCCGTATTTTATCTTTATGTTGTGTTTGCAAGGCGCGATGATCCCGGCGACTGATTTAGGCGCGGGTGAAAAAGAACGGGGCACACTGGAAACATTGCTTATTTCCCCTATCGAGCGTCACAAGCTGGTACTGGGTAAATTCCTCACCATAGCCCTGGCCGGAGCCACCTCAGCATTGATCACCGTATCGAGCATGGCCGTGTGGGGGCTGGTAATCAGTCAGGGTATGGCAATTAAAATGGTTAGCGAGTTTATGAGCGCCATCAATGCTATCGACTTTGTGCTGATGTTCTTAATGCTGGTGCCGGTGGTAGCGATTTTCTCTGCGGTATTATTGAGTCTGTCGATTTACGCCCGCAGCTTTAAAGAAGCGCAGGGTTATATGACGCCTCTGGTGTTTGCCGTTATCGTACCGGTTATGCTGGCTATGCTACCCGGTGTTGAACTCAAAGGCGGCTGGGCCTGGGTACCCTTAACCAACGTTGCCCTGGCTATTAAAGAGCTGATCAAAGGCACCATGGATTATTTCCAGCTGTTTGCCATCTTCTCTTCCACCGCAGTTATTGCTGGTGCTCTACTGTACTTCTGTGTGTTCTGGTTCAACAAAGAAAAAGTGTTGTTCCGGTAACTAATTTAGCCCGGATAGTGCCCGAGGGGCGCTATCCTAAGGCTCCATAAAAGACTGGTCAGCCCAATAAATCACTCACTTTTCCTGGTGCCGCCACTATAATGGTCTGGTATCGTTAAAAAACAGGGAAGAGTAATGAATAAACGCCTACTGATCATTCTGCTGATGTTTGCTTTGCCGACTGTAGCCGTGGAAGTTCAACCCGGGCGAATCTATAGCAGCGGCACGGTTATACAGTCTTCACCATTAGGCATTACTTTTACCATTCCAAACGGTTGGCGAGGTGGATGGCCGGCAGGCTCATCAGCGTTCGTGCTCGATAATGACTCTGGCGATGCCACCATAATGATGGTTTTCGACCAATTTACCGGGCCACAAATCGCCAGCATGATGGCCCAAAACATTCCCCTTGATGAAAGCATCTATCTCATGCCAGAAAGCCCCCCTTCAAGAAAACCGGCGCATTTTGAAAACCGTTACCAGGTAATGGGCTCGGCAATGCAGCTCAATGCATTTATCGCTGCAAAACAACTCAGAGAGGGATTAAGTTTGGCGACTATCATCATGACGGCAAAGATTACTGACTCTCATCAGTCAGTGGTTGTTGAGTTAACTAGCGGCATGGCGTTATCTGAACCACAGGCGCCAAAGGCAGACGCAGATGAACGATCGTGGCAGGAATATTTGAAAGGCCGTTATATTGCGCGCTACTACACTGGCTCGGGTTATCGCGAAAAGCAGGAACTCTGGTTTTGCAGTGACGGCAACTTTGCCAGCAGTTTTAATTCAGGCGGATTTAGCATGGAAGGGTTCAGCGGCGCAGCGAATGATAGTAACCATGGCACCTGGCAGGCTGTAGGGAGCGTTAGTCAGTCAGGGACTTTGCATCTGACTTACGCCAATGGTAATCAAAATACAATCCAACTCCGGTTGCAGGACAAACTCTATCTTGATGGCGTGCAATGGCTTAGAGGTGAAAACGAGCGCTGCCATTAAGTTTTGCAGCGCAAACGTTGATTATTTGCTCGCGGAGTAGGGGTCTTCGGCGAGCAGGTACGCCCGCAGATCAGCTTTATTGGGTTGGTTGATCAGCCATGCGCGGATAGCTTTTGCTTTTTCGTAGTTCTCTTCACCGAATTTTTGCGAGTAGATTGCGCTCAAATTACTGGCTGAACTCTCCCGCTGGATTTGCTTTTGCCAGTGTTGGGTGACTACGTTGTTTAACGTGCCGGCTACCTGTTCAGACTTGAGTAAATCCCATTCCCCTTTATCCAGCCAGATCCCACCAACCGGCGCGTTGTAATCAACCCGGTGGTCGGTGCCAGCAGTTATTTTAAATTTACGCATAATTGTGCCCGTTACCGGGCACAGCAGTGCTTTTTTAGTGTCTTCGGTGTCTTCAGTTACGGTGTGGTCGGCAGCAAACTGAAATTCGCTATTTTGTTCTTTCCAGGCGACAAAGTCCTCCACCAGAATCCAGTTGCCACCGCAACCGGAACAGGTATGAGCACGAAATAATCCGT
>JAYZXK010000193.1:0-3698 GCA_036141415.1 Pseudomonadota bacterium | reverse complement strand
TAGCTTGTGGTAGCGGTTTGTCATTACTTCAATTATGCCCTGCTTGCCCATTACATAATGAATGAGATCCCGGGCTTTGTTGGTAATTTCCAAACTGGTGGGTTTGTCAGAGTATACCGTGGTCGAGTAACACTCTGCCAGGCGATTGATTGCCGCATAAGGGTCTTTTTGTACAAAACAGGCCGCGCGAAAAGCACCAGCGGAAGAACCAATAACGTTTATGCGATGTGCACTGTTTAAAAACAGCTCAGGAAAAATCACTCTGTCGAGTCCTGCCAGCACAAACCACTTCGGGCCACCGGATGCGCCTAAGAAATGATGGAATAAATGGGCTTTGAAACCGTGTTGTTGAATTTGTCGTAATGCCTTTGGACCAGCATAAATATTTAACGGCGCGCCCACGAACCTTTCCTGTCTTTTGTGTAATAAATATTGAGATATCCTATCCTAAGGTAGAGGTAAGGTAAATCGACCAAAGGTACAGGTATCATCCGCGTTCAAATATTGAACATAGTTAAGCCGCCTAACCAAAACGTTGAGCGTCGTAGCCAGGCAATTCGCCTATTCCAGTGGATCCAGCGTTGTCCACTAAATTTTTAATAAAAAAGTTGTGGATATTTCTCAAAAACTATGCCGCATCCACACTGTGCATATTATAACCAACTCATTTAAATTCTTTATATACAGTTAGTTACAACTTACCACAGAACTACTCAACAAAGTTATCCACAGATATAGTGGATAACATTGAACAACGTAATTCACAGTGGGATCCTGGCGAAATTATTGTTACATTGGGGCAGGTTTTGTCCACTTTCTCACTATGAATTATTGCTTCGTCACTAAAATCACAGAGTCGGCACCAGCGGCCAAAAAAGCGGTTATGCGTATTATGAGCCCGGCCACAGGTTCTGTGATCCAGCTGTCCGACGCGCCTTCAGCATTGTATCGCAACAGACTCCTGGGCGAAGGTGTTGGCATTGTGCTAACAAAAGGCGAGGTATTTGCCCCCTTCCCTCTTATAGTTACTGCGATTAACGCTGCCAAGGGAAGTTTGAATGCGACAACGGCTAAGGGGCTAAAACTGCAGTTTCAGATAGGGCAACCAGAACAAAATCAACATGGCGAAAGACTGCAATTTCATGTAAAGCCAGGCGATAAAGTGGCCGCACGTCACTGTTTATTTACCTGTGATCCGCTGTGGATGAAGCAACAAGGCCTTTCGCCCTGCCTGTACTTTACCTTATTGAATGGAAAACAATTAGCCGCAATACAATGCCACAGTTCTGGCAGTATTCGCGCACTCGAAGAACCGCTTTTCACCTTATTTGCCGAACCAGGATAAACGACGCCTAAACAAGCAGATATATCATATAGCCCTTGATAATGGTGATTGCGCACCAATTCTTTGCATGGAATTAACGGGCAATATAGACTTGCACCACACACAAAATACGAATAACGAGACGCCTTTATGAATGTAGTCATGTACGGGATCCCCAATTGCGATACGATTAAGAAAGCCAAAACCTGGTTGGCCGAAAAAAACCTGGACTTTACCTTTCACGATTACCGCAAACAGGGTGTTCCGCAGGATACATTACAACAAGCACTGGATGCCCTGGGTTGGGAAGCACTGTTAAACAAACGCGGTACCACTTACCGCCAGCTGTCTGACGAACAAAAAGCTTCAGTATCTGCCGATACCGCTCTGGCCCTGTTAACTGAACATCCGGCCATGATAAAACGCCCGCTGTTGCAGGTTGAGCAGAACTTCCACGTTGGCTTTAAAGCCGCTCAGTACGAAGAGATTTTTGCCTGATGAAAGATGTATTAGCGGTCACTAAAGACCTGATTAACCGTCGTTCGGTTACGCCGGAAGATGCCGGCTGCCAGGACATGATGAAAGATTGGCTGGCGGAGCTGGGTTTTAACAACGAAACCATGGTTTTCGAAGACACTACCAACTTGTGGTCGCGTCGCGGTAACGATGGCCCGGTATTCTGTTTTGCCGGCCATACCGATGTTGTGCCCAGCGGACCGGAATCGGCCTGGAAAACCCCGCCGTTCTCTGCCACCGAAATAGACGGCGTGTTATATGGGCGCGGAGCAGCCGATATGAAAGGCAGTCTGGCGGCCATGCTTACGGCAACACGTCAGTTCGTGAACGACTACCCTGATCATCACGGCAGTATTGCGTTTTTGATCACCAGTGATGAAGAAGGCCCGTTTATAAATGGCACCACGCGTGTCATCGATACCCTGGAAGCCCGCAACGAAAAAATCAAATGGTGTATTGTTGGTGAACCCTCAAGTACCGATACCGTTGGCGACGTTGTAAAGAACGGTCGTCGCGGCTCGCTTACCGGCGACTTGATTGTAAAAGGTATTCAGGGTCACGTAGCCTACCCTCACCTGGCGAAAAACCCGGTACACGATGCATCACCTGCCTTAGCTGAGCTGGCCAACGCCCACTGGGACAATGGCAATGACTTTTTCCCGCCAACCAGTTTTCAGATATCCAATATTCACGCTGGAACCGGCGCAGGCAACGTTATTCCCGGCGAGTTACACGTGTGTTTTAATTTCCGATTTTCGACAGAAGTCACTGATCGGGAGTTAATTAAACGCGTCGAAGAAATCCTTGCACGTCACAATCTCGACTACGAGATAAAGTGGACCTTTAATGGCCAACCGTTTTTAACCGACAAAGGTGACCTGGTTGAAGCAGCCCAAAAGGCCATTTCGTCTGAAATGGATTTTGATACCGAACTGTCTACCGCCGGTGGCACATCTGACGGTCGCTTTATTGCGCCCACCGGGGCTCAGGTTGTTGAACTGGGTCCGGTAAACGCGTCAATTCACAAGATTGACGAGCACGTTCGTATTCAGGACCTCTACCATCTGGAACGTATTTACTACCGTATTATGGAGCACCTGCTTACATGATTCACGCGGACGCATGGCTCGGCTTAAATGACCAGCACCTGGTTGATGTGGGTAACGGACATCAGCTACACGCTGACGCTGCCCATGCGTTTAAAGCCATGCAGTCCCATGCCGCTCAGGATGGGCAGGACATGCAAATTGTCAGCAGCTACCGAGGATTTCAGCGCCAACTGTCTATTTGGAATCGCAAATGGACCGGTGAACTGCCGCTGCTCGACGAAAACGACCAACCACTCGATGCAAAGGCGTTAACAGACGAGCAAAAAGTGTATGCTATTTTGACCTGGTCAGCCCTGCCGGGTGGCAGCCGCCACCATTGGGGAACGGATCTGGATGTATACGACAAAGTCGCTGTTGAGGCGTGTGGTGGCAAACTGGATCTGAACGACGCAGAGTACCGCGAAGGCGGCCCTTGTTTCGCTCTGGCTAACTGGATGGACGCTCACCTGGCTGAACATGGTTTCCTGCGGCCTTTTATGGAAAATAACGGTGGCGTTGCTACCGAGCTATGGCACCTTTCCTTCGCGCCCACAGCAGCGGAATTTGAAGCCTTGCGTAATCCTGAACAACTCAGGGCGTGTTTAGCGCAGGCAGAGATGCAGGGTAAATCCACGGTGTTGGCAATGTTTGATGAACTGTATCCAAGATACGTATTAAATGAGGGCGTTACGGCATGAATACCTGGTTTATTGTCGGCATCATTGTACTGGTGCTCGGCGTCATAGTAAGCAACATCATGCTGCTACGCT
>JAYZXK010000192.1:0-6496 GCA_036141415.1 Pseudomonadota bacterium | reverse complement strand
GCATTTTGTTTGGCTATGTGGTGATTTTCATCCTTTCGCAGTTTTCGGTCTCCGTGGCCTATACCCTGATGCCGCCGGTGTTGGCGTTTATCACTTCACTGGCGGTGGGTGTCGTGTTTGGCTATGCACCTGCCCATAAAGCCGCTGGACTCAACCCCATTGACGCATTAGCTGAGGATTAATCATGAAGTGTGTAATTTTATCCCTTGCTGTGTCGGTATGTTGTGGATGTACATTTACTCCGGACCGCGAATTTCCCGCCTATCCGTTACCGTGGCAATCTGCCGTAGAGGCAGAGCAAAATGTAGCAACCGTTAACGTTGATAAACACTGGTGGCAACAGTTTAGCTCTGCTGAGCTGAATGAGCTTATGAACAGGCTGGATGAGCAAAACCTGGACCTGTCCACTGCACGATTACGACTTGAGCAGGCGCAACTGCAATTACGAGTCGCTCAGGCCGATAACTTGCCGTCGCTGAGCGGCCGGGTAGCAGCCAATGGTACACATAATCCTGATACCGGCGACAGCCAAACAGGGTCATCATCCGCCTTGTCGGCCGGTTATGAAGTGGATGTATGGGGTAGTCGTGCCGCACAGATACTGGCAGGGAAGCTCGATATTAGCAGTGCAACACAGTCTTTGCGTAACCAGTCGGTGATTATTCAGCGCTTATTGGCTAATGCATATTTTGCGCAACTGTCGCTGGGGCAGCGTCAGTCAATAGCGCGACAAAACCTGGTTGCATCCGAACAATTACTCGAGCTTATACAACTACAATACGACGCGGGCATAGCATCGGGCATTGAGCTGGCCCAACAGCGCAATACACTCCTTGCGGCCCAGACTGAATTACTCAGGCTGAACAATGAAATCAAACTTAATCAACGGGTGCTCTCGGCGTTACTGGCCGATAGTGAACTAAAGCCGTTGGCTGTTGCAGCAAAGCTAGACACCATCAGTTTGCCCGCTATCAATCTTGCTCTCCCGGCAGCTGTGTTGCGTCAACGTCCGGATGTGGAAATGGCATTCATCCAACTTCAGCAAGCTGACATCGCGGTGTATCAGGCCAGTATTGCGGGATTACCCGGTCTGAATCTAAGCGCCAGCCTGAGCCTGAGTGATTTGACTGATTTGGCCGAGGGCTGGTCGCTAGGGGCGGCTTTAAGTTCTGCGGCAACCCTGTTCGATGCGGGCAAGCGTCGCAGGCTGGAAGACATCGCCCAAACCAATGTGGACATTGCGCTCAATAACCTCAAATCGGTGGTGATTAATGCTTCCCAGGAGCTCCTCGATAGTCTGGATACATACGCTTATCAGCAACAGGCTTATGCCATTGATAAAATAGAGCTAGCCAACAACCAGCGCTTGTATGAGCTTTCCCAGGCTCGCTATAAGGCCGGTGATACCGATTTTCTAACCCTGCTAAATGCTCAGCGTAGTTGGTTTAATGCGCAGTTAAACTTAATCAATAGCTATGAATCGGCGTTAAATGCGGCAGCACAGGTTTATCTGGCTGCCCGGGGCGAACCCTTGGTTTAGCGTCTGTCTAGTCATCGGTGCAGGTTATTCCTGACGAGGCACCAACAACAGTTCGGCGGTGGTTTGATCCAGCTGAAAATGAAACTGTTTTAACACGTTCATGCCCAGTAAGCCGTCGGCTTGCTGCATGGCGTCTTCGGGCATCACAAACACGCCAATGTTAGTGAGTTTATAAGGGCCAAGGGTCATGTTGTCTATCCGTACCAGGGGAGAGCGAATCGGACCGCCGGCGGTACGCACATCGAACAGGCCAATGACCTGAATCTGATTAAAACGCCTCAGGGCACGGTACAGTTCAAAGCTGATAGCAGTGCTGCTTGCACCGGTATCCAATAGCAACGCGGCCGGTCGATTGAGGATTTGTGTTTCAGCAATATACTGATCGCCATAGCGGGTAAGTGCCAGTCGCGTAACCGTTTCCTGCTGAGTGCTAATGGGGCCTTCATTGCCTTCTTGTGAAGTGGCCGACGGATCGGGCAGAAAGCGCTGGCGCAAACTGCGGGCACCGGCATTACTGGCACTTAAATTAGCCAGCACATCTTCCATCAGGGTAAATTTTTGTTGTCTGGCGTAGGCTTCAGCCAGTTTGAGCGTGAGTGTCTGATCGTTACTGTTGAGTTGAAAAAGTGGCTCTAAAAACTGTGCCAGCATATCCCAGTCGCCAGCGTTATACAGCGCACTAATGGTACTTTCTATTAATTCTGCGCTACGGCTAGCCAGCGCTTCACGCTGCTCGCGGTTAATCAGGCTGAGTTCCTGCAAAGCGATAAGGTGGCTGACGGCCACACTTAACGGCTCGGTAGCCAGAATAAAATCGGCTTCCATTAATAGCAGTTGGGCAGACTCAGGGTTAGCTCGCAGTGCATCAATTAAAAAGCGCTCCACCCGGGCAAAGTCGCCCTGCTCAAGCCATTGACGAACGGTGTCGATATTTGGGGCTGGCGCGTCAGGCATGTCTGAAATGCCTGACTGCCTTTGTAAAGTTGATGCAGGCTGCTGCGCCGTTGAAACTGGCGGCTGACTCATTATGCTTGCCGTTATTCTATTATCCGGGTTGTCCGGGGAGCTCTCAACGGTTGTGAGCGCAGGTTCAGGCCAAAGTAAATAAACATTCAGGCTAACGGATACCAGCAGACAAACCGAGATGACCAGAGCGAAGCGCGACACAGGTTAATCCCCCTGGCTGGCCAGGCAAGCTGGCAGGTAAACGTCAACAAAAGCCTTTGGCATTCGGGTGGGAGCACCGCTAGCGAGCTTTACGCAGGCAAACTGCGTATGACCCCGATACACCGTTTCGCCATCGCTTTCGCGTCTATACTGAAACTCCCGGGACAGCGTGATTTTACCGTCGCATTGGGTGATCCAGGTGGCGCAGTGCAATGTGTCACCCAGTAAAGCCGGTTTTAAATAATTTAATTCGTGGCGGAATATCACCATGCCCCGGCCAGCTTGCTGATAATGTTCAAACCCCAGTCCCAGAGCCTTAGAATGAGCCCAGGCGAGCTTTTCCTGCTGGCTCAAATAGGCCACGTTGTTCACATGATTGTAGTGGTCGATGTCCTGCGGCTGGATTTCCCACCTAGTAATAAAGGGCTCTGGGTACTGCCAGTCAAAAAGGTCAGACATGGGGGAGCGGGTTCTCTTCTATCAGGTTAACATCAGGGTCGAGCAACTGTTGGTTGAGCGCCGTTTCGGTAGCAATAACCGGTTCGATAAAGGCCTTTACATTGCCGAGGTCCCTAAAGGCCTCAAAGCCCCTCTGTAAGAATTCGTGCATGCTTAGCAGCCCGGCCATTTTCGCCGGTCTTCGGGAAAGTTTAATCAGCAGGCCAATGCCCGGAATTTTTACCACATCGGCCAGCTGGTCACCTAATCCAGCCACAATCTGAATTTGTTTAGCGCGGTCATCAGCACGACCCACTTCACGATATGCCAGCGCATAGCTTTCTCTGTTGAGCGGTGCATCACCGAGCGCCTGAGCCATCGCCATATCCAAATCGAATGACAGGGCATTCAGCCATAGCGCCTGTTCAATGGCGTGCATGGCTTTGTTCGGTAGGGCTTTAGCGAGTTTTGGGATCACCCGCATTAGGTCGGCATCGCGCTGGCTGAAATCTTTGGGGCCGTAAAGCTCATCAACAAAAAAGCCCATGGCTTTTGCATAAGTGGGCTTTTGAGCCAGCTCTGCATGAGTGGCCAGTAATCGCTGACACTGCCATTCCTGCAGCGCCTGTATAGGCGTCAACAACTGCATTTGTTCTGCCAGAGAGCGCCGGGCATTCACCTGGCGTAAATGGCCAATAATTTGTTCAACCACACAGCATCCTTGTAGCTCAGCGTTCAACCTTGTGTCATGTTGTCGCTTATGTTACCTCAAATTGGGTGGTCCGTACCATGGTCTGCAACAAGGAGGGCATTTACGCCAACGATTTCTTATTGGCTAATAACAGGTAGATGGCAGCTGCCGTAAACACTCCTACAAACCAGGCATACCCATAAAGGGTATCAAAGATTACAGGGACTGTTTCGATCATACCTGCGGCGTGCAAAAATCCGGGCAAGCTGGGCACAATACCCAGCAACAGGGCGATTATGCCTGCCGGGTTCCAGCCATTGTTGTTACCGTACTCTGAACTATGCATGAAGAATGCATCGACGTTTAACTGACATTTGCGTAGTAAAAAGTAATCTGCCAGTAACACGCCGGCAATGGGGCCGAGTAATGCGGAGTAGCCGACCAGCCATACAAATAAGTAGCCGCCGGCACTTTCCAGTAACTTCCATGGAAAGATAGCAATGCCAATGCCCGCAGTGATGTAACCGCCCATTTTGAAACTAATGGCTTGCGGGCGCAGGTTGGAAAATCCATACGCTGGTGCCACCACGTTAGCTGCCAGATTAGTCGTGAGCGTGGCCAATGCAAGGGCAGCCAGCGCGACCACCACACTCATGCCGCCCATTTTCCCGGCCAGAACCACCGGATCCCAAACCGCTTCGCCGTAGATGCTGACTGTTGCCGAGGTAACGGCAACGCCAATAAAGGCAAATAAGGCCATGGGGAGCGGTAAGCCTATCGCCTGACCGATAATGTGTGATTTTTGAGAACTGGCAAACCGGGTAAAGTCGGGAATATTCAGTGCCATGGTGGCCCAAAATCCCACCATGGCAGTCAGGCCTGGGCCGAATACGGCTAAAAACTGACCTTCCCTGGCGCCGCCCGTTACAAATTGTGAAGGCGCTGACAACATTTCTCCAAACCCACCGGCCGTTACATAGGCCCACAGCAGCAATGCCAGGCTAATGCCAATAAGAAAAGGCGCAGCATAGGTTTCCAGACCACGGATAGCTTGCGTACCGTAGTGAATGAATATGACATGCAACAGCCAGAATGCCACAAAGCAGACACCCTGTGCGACATCGATCCCCAGCCAGGGCAAAGGGGGCCCTGCCAGCACATTGTTGGTCAGGGCGTTAACTATCACGTATATGGCTGAACCACCCACCCAGGTTTGAATGCCAAACCAGCCGCAGGCGACTAGTCCTCTGGCTAAAGCCGGGATCCGAGCGCCCCGGGTACCAAAGGAGGAGCGCAATAAAACCGGAAAAGGCACACCGTAGCGAGCACCGGCATGCCCAATAAGGAGAATTGGGATAAGAACAATCACATTGCCCAGTAACACGGTGCCAACCGCCTGCCACCAGTTCATTCCTTCAGACACTAATCCTGCGGCCATCATATAGGCGGGCACACAAATCACCATGGCAATCCAGAGCGAGGCAAAATGGTGCCAGGTCCAGGTGCGCTCTGCCGATGTGGTTGGCGCTAAATCCGGGTTCCACAGGTCATCGTTGTACTGATTGGGTTTCGCTGTTTTTGTCATAAGTGGGCCCCGCCGGGGCTGCTTCGGTTAGGTTATTATGAGTCAGGCCAACTGACAGTATCCGCGCTGGTAATAAAGCAGTGCACCGGTATCCTGACGCTGCGTGATAGCTACCACCTGACAAAAAAATACATCGTGCGTGGCCACTGACTTGATGTCAATAATTTCGCAATCAAAGGTTACTGCTGCATCGCTAAGGACCGGAGAGCCGGTGCTAAGCGATGACCAGTTACCCTGCACAAACCGATCGGCCATGGGCGCGCGTCCGCCAAAAAGATTGGATAGTTCGTCCTGCCCGGCAGCCAGGGTGTTCACCGCCAGGTAGCGGCTCTGGCTAAACGCCTTATGCACCGACGATTGACGGTTTAAACATACCAGCAAGGTTGCCGGATCGTCACTTACGCTGCAGACTGCCGTGGCGGTAAAGCCCGCGGGCGTGCCGTTATTACTGGTGGTAACGATACTTACCGCGGCGGCAACACTGGCCATGCCTTGTCGGTATTCCTGCGCGGTAACGGTGCCAGCGCTTGTTGTTTGTTTTTCAGTTAAGGCACTAAGAGTCATAGGATTTCCTTTTTAAAGTACTTTGCAGGCATCGTCGAAGCTTAACCGCGGCAGACGTTGGTGTACCTTGTCTGGTACTCCATACCCCAGGTTAATCAAAAAGTTGACTTTCCAACTGCTGTCGGCAAAAAACGTGGCGTTTAATTTGTCGGCATCAAAACCTGACATCGCGCCGGTATCCAGGCCTAACGCACGGGCCGCTATTAACAGGTAAGCACCTTGCAATGAGCTGTTACGCATGGCGGTTTCATAGGCTGCTTCGGGGCTCGACGTAAACCAGCTTTTTGCATCAGCATAGGGAAACAATGTAGGTAGCTGGTCATAAAATTGGCTATCGTAGGCCACGATAACAGTGCAGGGAGCGGCCATGGTTTGCACTACATTGCCACTGGATAAACAGGGTTTAAGTTGTGCCTTAGCGGCATCAGAAGTGATAAACACAAATCGTGCCGGACAGCAGTTTGCTGACGTCGGCCCCAGTTTAGTCAGCTCATATAACTGCTTAATTACC
>JAYZXK010000191.1:0-3407 GCA_036141415.1 Pseudomonadota bacterium | reverse complement strand
TTACACGAATTTAAACCGGAAGTGGAAATTTTTACCGCAGGCCAACCCCATGAAGAAATAAAATTCGAGAAGTGGTCAATTCGAAGCCTGGGTAAAATGGACGCGGATAAGTATTGGGCCACATTAAATCAGTACGATATTGGCCTGTCACTAATGCTGTCGCCTCACCCTAGTTATCCACCATTAGAAATGGCAGCCAGTGGCCTGATAACCGTAACTAATAACTTTGCAAACAAGGATTTATCAATATTAAGTGATAACTTCGTTACCTGCGAGCCTTCAGCTGAATATATTAAATTGGCCTTGCAGAAGGCCTACCAAAAGTGCAACGATATGGAAGCCAGAATAAAAGGGGCTACCTACGACGTCGATAAAAACGCAGAGGAATTAAGCACGGTAGTAAAATCCGTTGTTGCTCTTTTCAACCCCGGGACATCCTGAACATAATATTTATGCCTAAATTGCTCTCCCCCTCTTACTACAGTAAGAAAATCACGAACCTGATAACTAACTACCAGCGTTACGGTATCATTAAATCTGCCAACGCAACTAACGTTGATCAAAGCATGCATTTGTTTACTCAAAAGCAAGCAATGTTCATACATATCCCTAAATGTGCAGGCGTTTCACTATTTGAATCACTTTTTGGTGATGATTCTTTCGGCCACCACTCTATTGAGGTCTATAAAGAAGCCTACGGGCAAAAACGTCTCGATAACCTGTATAAGTTTTCTATTGTTCGAGAACCGGCAGACCGCTTGCTTTCTGCTTATAATTACCTCAAAAAAGGTGGTAGAGGGCGAGCTCTAGACTTAAGGTATCAGGAAATTCTTTCACCCTGCCAATCTCTCGAGGAATTCGTATCTGATTGGTTGCCACGTAAAGAGATACAAAATTTTCAGCATTTTGTTCCTCAGTCAGAGTTTATTTATGATAGCGAGGACAGACTGTTAGTAGATGATGTCTTTCGTTTTGAGGAACTCGATTCACTCATCCCCACTTTAAAGCAAAAGTGCCCGCAACTAGTGGGGAAAACGGTAGAAGAAAAACTCGCCCGTAAAAACCAGATGAAAAAAAGTGCGGATATCAGTCTGGATGACAATATTAGGCAACAAATCAGGGCTCATTACGCCAGGGACTGTCAGCTGTTAAACTATTAGCAATATCGGTTAATAGAAGGGTTCCCGGCGTACAGCAGCAATATGTCTTATCAAACTCCCAGTCAGGCACTTGAGGTGCTTTACGAAATCAAAAAAAGCAAATTCCATGCGTTTGCCGCATGCGCTCCCGATCGCGAAACCGCAATGGAACTGCTCGCTCAGAAAAGAGCACAATACCCCGATGCCCGTCACCACTGTTGGGCTTATTTGTTTGGTCGCCCGGATATGCCAGTGAGTGTGGCCTGCTCAGACGATGGTGAGCCAAGCGGCACCGCCGGCAAACCAATATTAAACGTGCTCCAACACAAAGACGTGGGCGATGTAGTGTTAATTGTTACCCGATACTTTGGTGGCATTAAGCTGGGCGCTGGCGGCTTGGTGCGGGCCTATTCAAGTGCTGCACAGCAGGTTATGGAAAACCTCAAAGTTACCCAACATATCTCACTGGATGAAATCACCGTAAATGCCGACTTTAAGCATGAGCAGTTTATTCGCCATTGGGTCACCCAACAGCAGGGCGAAGTGAGCAAATGCCAGTACAGCCATCAGGTCACCATGACCGTAGCGCTGCCCGCTCCACAAATCGACAACTTCACCGCAATGTGCCGCAATCAGGGCATTTCAATTGTCAACGACACATAACAAAAGACCTCAGACCAGCCAAAACTTAGCATAGATATAGCAGGTAAAATTCAGCAAACGTAGTAGAACTGTCATAAAAATTTGAGTGTACAAGTGTTCGCTGAAGCTTTACACTGAGTTGTATTAAGAAGAGGATTAATATGACTTCACTACCCAAACGCGCCTATTCAGTTGCCGAAGAATGGCTCAATAGCATCAGCCACGGCCTCGCCTGTGTGGCGGCCATTGTGGGATTGGTGTTTATGTTACTGCGTGCTGAAACGTCGGTCAGTGTTACCGCCTCGGCAATTTATGGCGGCACCCTGATTTTTATGTTTCTGGCCTCAACGGTGTACCACGCGGTCACGCATCAAAACGCCAAAGGCCTGTTAAAGTTATTCGATCACAGCGCTATTTATTTACTGATTGCCGGTACTTACACGCCCCTCACGCTGGTTGCTATTGGCGGTACGCTTGGCGCAATTGCGACAGCTTTTATCTGGGTACTAGCGCTTGCCGGAGTGGCCTTTAAACTGATTGCCCGCCATCGCTTTCCCAAAGTGTCGGTAATGACGTACCTTATCATGGGCTGGATAGCCCTTGGATTAATCTATCCGCTTTATCAGGCCCTGCCAGGGTCTGGCTTGTGGTTAATTGTAGCCGGCGGATTGTGCTTTAGTATTGGTGTATTGTTTTACGTCGCCAAGTCGAAAAAATTTACCCACGCTATCTGGCACTTGTTTGTTATTGGCGGCTGTAGTTGCCATTACTTTTCAATTTACTATTATGTGGTGTAGAGCACTTAATCGCAGTAATTCGCTATGACATCCAGCCTAACCTGGTTTACCGTAGGAAACGGCCGCATCACGCTTGGTGCCAGGCCCACACCCGACTATCTCATTCAGTTACGAGGGCAAGGTGTTACCCACATTGCAACAATACAGACGTCTGAAGAAAACAAGCCTGAACTAAAAAGCGATGTGGCCAAAGCAGGCCTTCATTGGTTATGGCTACCGTTTAATATCGCCGATATCTATGTGAGTAATGATACTGAAAAAGCCTTCATGCAGCAGTATTTACAAGAAGTAGCCGAAACCCTGCGCGAAGGCGGCCGGGTTTACCTGCACTGCGATGGCAATTGCGAACGTTGCCGTTTGTTTCTTTACGCCTTGTGCATCCACCAAAGGATACCCGCCAGCAGCGCCTATAACATTATTCACAGCTTTGGCGGCGACAAAGCAAACCAACTTTCCCGTCGCGAATTACAACAAGCAGCAGCGATAGTGGCATAAGGCCCCGATATCCCAAACAGATCCCGCGTCATCCCGGAATAACATTCACCTTCCCGTCATCCCGGAAAATACGTAAGTATTTATCCGGGATCTCCTTAACAGTCTGACTAGCCCAAAACGCTATTCAAACATCGAAAAGGAACCAGGGAGATCCCGGATAGTTTCTCCGAAACTTCCGGGATGACAAAAGGATCCAGACTTCCGGAATAACATTCTCCTTCCCGTCATCCCGGAAAATACGTAAGTATTTATCCGGGATCTCCTTAACAGTCTGTCTATCCCAAACAGCTAATCAAGTATCAAAAAGGAACCAGGGTGATCCCGGATAGTTTCT
>JAYZXK010000190.1:0-13253 GCA_036141415.1 Pseudomonadota bacterium | reverse complement strand
CAGTGCTTTTTTGAGGTATAACGTCGCCTTACCCGGATTATCCATAGCGAGTTCTATCATGCCAAACATACCATTCATCGGCGTCCGAAGTTCGTGACTCATATTCGCCAAAAATTCTGACTTTGCATGGTTCGCCGCCTGCGCCGCTTTAGTGGACTCTTTTAATGCCTCTATGGAATTAGTGATGCGTTTTTCCATCGGTATGAAAATTAACACGGCCTCCGCTGCCAGTAATACCAGGGTCAGAATCCACAGGTAATATTCGAACGTTCTAACTCGTTCAACCTTATTTTTTGCCTGGGCTTCAAATAAAACAACCGCATCGTTTAACATACTCAACAACGTATCGGAAGACACGGACTGAAAAATGGGTGGTACCGGTAAACATGGTTGGCTAGTAAGAATATCGCTACTTGCGGAAAGGTACTTATTACTGAACGAATCGAGCCCATCATTATTAAAATACAACTGGCTTAGCGCCGGGGATAGGTTCGGCAACTGGGTAAGAAACTGATGATTGGCATTGAATTGCTCTAACGCAATGCGCAATGTTTCACGAATATCAGTTGCATTAGCCGGGCACAGGGATAACCGTGTTATAGCAAGTGAAATTCGCTGAGACAACATGCGTTGCTGACCAGCCCGGTTGATGATCTCGGCATCGTTTTCCTGAGAAGACAATAAGTACTGGATAGTCAAAGCCGACACAGAGACTGCCACTGCAATTATAAATAAGGCACCAAGGTATCGGGCTTTCAGGCTCATGAATTATCCACTACTGCAACGCTATCTTTAACTATAGGTTGTATCCTGTTGTTTTTCACATCGACTTGTAGTGATTTTTAGTCATAGCCAAGAACTATCACTTAACTTATTGGATTATACCCTGGCAGCCAGTTGCAACCACAAAACACGAGTTCATTTATTAAGCCATTTGTATTCAGCTTTACAAAATACCAGCGGCGATATTAAAACGCGACTAAACGCCGCGTACTCATCACAATCCCAGTTCTTTATCCAGCACTTCAGCGAACTCTTCAAAGCTCATATTCGACATTAGCTTACCGTTTACCACAAAGCTTGGCGTGGAACGTATGCCGTCAGCTTTGGCGTTTTGCTGATACCAGTTAACCAGTCTTTCAGATTTGGCGTCATCACTTAAACAAGCCTGCAGCTGTTCGTCATTCATACCCACGGACTTACCCAGCTTTACCAACTCGTTAAGAATGGTATTACCATCACGACTGGCCATCCATTGTTGCTGCTGGCCAAATACCTCATCTATAAAGTTAAAGTAATCATCACTATTGCCCGAACAGCGGCCAATCATTGAGGCAACCAGGCCAAACTGATCGAAATACACTTCGCGAAATACAAAGCGAATTTTGCCGGTATCAATGTAGTTTTCCTTGAGGGGTTTAAAAGCATTGTTATGAAAAGACGCACAGTGCGGGCAAGTAAAAGAGGCGTATTCCACTACCTGAACCTGAGCCATTGGATTGCCTAAGGCCATATCTTTCACCGTGGCTTCAGCCGGGTTCACCGGTGAAGTTTGCGACTCAGGGTCTGCCGGGATGGTCGTAACCGGGGCACTGTTATCTTGCTCATACACCATAAAACCAATACCCAGTGCCAATACCAACACGCCTACGGCCAATAATAATACCCGCGAATTCATTTCTACCTCTGAAGTTAAACTAGTTACAAATTACAGGTTACCACTTTCCGGCGGCGAATCAGAAGGGAGTTTAACCCGGAGGCGCCTTTATTTACCTCAGGCAGCTCGCTTCACGATTGTCGTGCTTGGCAGTCATTGGTCCATTTCTGTGTCTGCTGCGTAAATATCAAAGACACGTAAACGCACCCAAGGAGGCAATTATGTTTACTCAGCAACCTGATATTAACGATTTATTCGTGCAGTTAGGTTTACCGTCTGACGAACCGGCTATCGAAAAATTTATCAGTGAGCATCGCGGGCTTAAATCTGCCCAGCCACTCGCCGACGCGCCATTCTGGAACGATGCCCAGGCCAGCTTTCTGCGCCAGGCTCTGGCTGAAGATGCCGAATGGGCAGAGGTCATAGATGAGCTCAATCCCCGAGTGCATTAGGCGTTAATTCTCCCACAGGGCGCCGCATCGCAAATTGGTGCTGTGTCCTCTCCTTTCTTTGCACTACTTTTTTGCATTTATTGTTGCTTGATCTGGCGCTATACGTAGGCTTAACAGGTTACTTATACTAAAGTAACAGTACTAACCTGTTATAAATGCATTAAAAAGGGCGAAGTAGACGCTATGACACAATGGTTTTGGCACACTTACGATGTAATTGAAAAAACGTTCTTTTACACTCTCACCCGAAAGATAATCGGCAATATCAGTTTTTTGTTTCTGTTCCAGTTGGCAAATTTTTATCTGTTTTATGCCCTTATGAGCAGCCCGGCTGAGTCTCAGGAGAGTTACCAGTCTACGCTGATCACACTGTTTATTCTGAGCACACTGAGTTTTGCCTTTACCCTATTTTACCTCCATCATCTCATAGTGAAGCCGGTAAAAGCGCTGCTGAACACCCTGAACGATATCAACCATACTCAGGGCGACCTCTCTACCCGCCTACCCGCTTTTACCTGTGACGAATTCAGTGAACTCTCGGCGGCTTATAATAAGTTTGCGCATAATCTTAGTGAGCTGATTGAACAGGTGTACAAAGACGCCGAACGTTCCAGCGACGCCAATAAAGAAGTTTGTGTACTGGTTAAAAACGTTGATAGTCAGGCCGCTACTCAAAAGCACCTGAGCGATAATATCAGTCAGTCCTCACAACAGGTGGGTCATAGCATTCACAACATTGTGTCGGCCTCAGAACAAGTCTCTACCACTAACAGCCAGAACCAGGCCAATGCCACCACCGCCAATCAAACGCTGGTTACCTCAAAGCAACAAATTGAGCGTATTACCCAACTACTTAACCAGTTTTCAGAAACGGTTCGCGGGTTGCAAAACAACGCTGATAACGTGCGCAATATTCTTAAAATGGTTGAGGGCTTTGCCGATCAAACCAACCTGCTGGCTCTGAATGCCGCCATTGAGGCAGCACGAGCCGGTGAAGCAGGCCGCGGCTTTGCAGTGGTGGCCGATGAAGTACGCAGCCTGTCGGCTAAAGTGGCCGATGCTACCCAGCAGATCAGCAGTTTGCTGTATGAGATGGAAACCCTGGTGGGCGAAACCCAGCAGGAGTCCAGCCGACTTATTGATGCGTCGGGTCAGATGCAACAAAGTATCAGTGATACCTCTACTACGTTTGAGCAAATGATGGACGACTTCAAACAAAACATGGAAGCCTTCCAACTGATCATGAATTCAGTAAACGTGCTGGAATCTCAGCAGGCCCAGGCTACCGAAATTGCCGGCCAGATCACCCAGCTCAGTATGGATATTCAGCACTCGATGGCGTCGAGTGTGGAACAGGCCGAACATGCCCAGTCACTGGCCAGCTCAACCCGTAAAGGCCTGAGCCAGTTTGTGGTAAATTAAACCAATCCAAACTCCGTAACATCGCGTATTGGTGGCATTAGCAGGAGAGATTGCATGCCACCAAAACATCAGCTTACCAACGCCACCCTGTCTCGTATCATCGAAATGGCCTGGGAGGATCGTACCCCCTTTGAAGCCATTGAAAAGGAATACGGCCTGTCCCAGGACGGCGTGATTAAACTTATGCGTAGTGAACTGAAACCCGCC
Source organism: Pseudomonadota bacterium (assembly GCA_036141415.1). Taxonomy (GTDB): domain Bacteria; phylum Pseudomonadota; class Gammaproteobacteria; order Enterobacterales; family Alteromonadaceae; genus Alteromonas. The sequence continues at coordinate 9,515 of JAYZXK010000190.1, read as the reverse complement.
AGTTTCCGGCTCTGGCGCAAGCGCACAGCCGGGCGCACCACCAAACACCTTAAACTTCGCTCACCCGATATCAACCGCGGTTACTGCCCTACCCAATACAAACAGCGTTAGTTACTTTTGCGGCTATCTGTGATTAACTCAAGCCCTGTTGGCTTGATGACATAAGGACATCACAGATGATTACATTGTATGGATTTGGCCCGGGGCTGGGCATGTACGACCCAAGCCCTTTTGTACTCAAAGTCGCTGCGTTTTTACGCCTGGCAAACATTGACTACCATTACAACGGCAACGTTAATCACCTCTTTAAAGCGCCCAAGAAAAAGCTGCCCTACATCAACGATAATGGCACCATTGTGTGCGACTCCACTTTTATTATCAGTCATCTTAAAAACCGTTACGCGTCTGATTTCGACAGTCACTTATCTCCGGAGCAGCAAGCGGCAGCTACCCTTATCAATAAATCGCTGGATGAGAATTTTTACTGGTGTCTGGTCTATTTTCGCTGGGTCGATAACAACAGTTGGCCAATCGTTAAAAACGCGCTGTTTGGTAAGCTGCCCTTCCCGCTTAGCACCATTGTGCCGCTGGTCGCTCGCCGGGGTGTTAGCAAACAGGTTTATCAGCAGGGAACCGGCCGCCACAATAAAGAAGAAGTGCTGAGTATTGCCAGGCAAACCCTCGATGCGTTGTCGGTACTGATTGGCGATAACCTTTTTTGCCTTGGCGACAAACCGAGTTCACTGGATGCAACGGTTTATGCCTTTTTAGCCGAAGCCATTCTGGTGAAATTAGACAACGACCTTACCCGTCTGGCCCGCCAGTACTCAAACCTGAACGACTACTGCCAACGCATACAACAACAGTTTTTTGCCCGTTGATTGCTATTTACCAATGGGTAACTGCGTAGCCAGACTGCTCACCAGCAAGCCAATCGCAATGGTTAAGGCAAAACTGGTGAGTGTTCCGAGCATTACATATTCAGTAAGTTTTTTATCTTCACTGTGGCGCAAATCGCCAAAGCGAAATACCGACTTTGCCGCCAGCAAAAACCCAATCGCGGCAAACTGATTCAGCAAAATAAAGGTCAGTACCAGTACTCTCTCCAGATAGCCGATGTTCTGCCCGGCCGCCTGCAAAGTGGTTTCACTTTCCTCATCGGATTTATCGGCTTCTATGGCATTACTCCAGGGCGCAAGGATCTGCTTAATGATAATCGATACCGGCCGCAACACCAGCAGGTAACCGGTCATAATCGCCAGTGTTTTATAGTTTAGTGACTGTTTGAGCCAGGCATTTATCGTAGCTTGCTCGGGCTGCCAAACCAGCAATACCACAAAGCCGATGACCACAATATGAGCCAGCTGGTCGGCCACAAACGCTTTCATGGATGAGCCGGCGTAAGATTTCAGGCCGTCGATAACAATATGTGAGCCGCCTAACAACAGCGCGTAGGCGGCCACTTTTAGCGGATGTAAATCGGTTAACAAGGCCAGAATAAGCGCGGCTATCAGGCCGTGAACTCCACCATGCCAATACAGACAGGGAGCAGAAAAGTGTCGTTGGGTACGCTGTGATATCCAGTGTGAGGGCTGCAAATAAAAGTCAGCTACTACATGGCCGGCAATCAATAATACCAACAGCGTCATGGTTGTCATGGGGCAAAGTCCTTTTTCACCTGGGCAGCAAAATGTGCCAGATAGTCAGTAATTAAATGGTACTGACTGGTATTTAATATCCGTGTTACGTTACTTCGCTTTTTATCCAACACCCGGGCCAGATGTTCATGGGATTTATTATCCGCCATCAGATAAGCCAGTACAACCTGAGCCTGGGTAGATGTTAAGCGCTCGAGGTGGCTGTCGAAAAAACGGGTAAGCAGTTCACTATGCTCCATAAATGCTGTGTTAGCACTGGCAATAGTCAGCCCCCGGCCTTTCAGTTTGTCCAGACCATGACCAGAAAGTGCATAGGCTTCGCCGGCTGCTGTTTTGACGTTTTGCCCGGGAGCTTCTCCACTACCTATTCCAATGCATTGGCGTACCGCGACTGCAGGTTCACCACTGCGTAAGGATAAATCAATCATCGTGGCTAATCTCGCGGCCAGTGGCGGCGCGACCACCAGCTGAAAACTGTCCCCCCGAAAAATATCAAAGGCCGCGTCGTAACGGGCCCGAAAGGACTTTAGCAAGCGTTCCAGGTTTATGATCACCTGGTTGAATGCCTCGCCGGATAATTTGCTGGAGCCAACCAGATCGCCGGTAATCACCGCTATTAACCCTGATTTTTCGGCATTTTCGGTGCTTTTCATCACATTGTCCTCAGTGTTAGTCTATCCCGCCACTTAATCACACGCCTAAAAGTTACTACATTTAATCACATTAATCAAAGTGACTATATTCAATCACATAAATCAAAGTGGTTATATTTGGTCACAATTAACCCAGCACCCGCTGAGCAAACCAAAAACCGGCTAGCAGCGCGATACATACCGAACCACCGCGGGTAACCATTGCAGTGAGTCGGGTAAAACGCTTGATCAGTTTCATCATCACAAAAGCAAGTACCACAATACCCAACTGGGCTAACTCTACCCCAAGGTTAAAGCTAACCAATGCGCCAACATAACCCGACGATGGAATACCAAGCTCTTTTAACGCCTGGGCAAAGCCCAGTCCATGCACCAGACCAAAACCAAATACCAGCATAAAGCGCCAGACCGGGTGAGGCTTAAATACCAGGTTTTCAATCGCAATCCAGGCAATAGACAGCGCAATCACAGGCTCAATAATGTGCCCGCTAACCACAATAGCGCCATAAGTCGCAAGACCAAGCGTTACCGTATGAGCCAGGGTAAAGCCGGTGATCAGCAGCGCCAGCTGACGCAGTGAAGCCACGCCTAACAACAAGCCCAGTACAAATAGCGCATGATCCCAGCCAAAGGGCACAATGTGCAGCATGCCCTGTTTAAGGTAATTGGCCCATAGCTGTATATCAGCGCTGCCAAGCCCCTCTACCGGTGGCTGCTCGGTAAAATAAAAAGCCGGACTGGCCTGATTACGCACCAGCCAGCGACTCAATGTAACCTGTTCATTGTTATAACTAATATTCAGCGCAATAGGCTCTTCAAATTTAAACCCATCGCTGAACACCGCAACCAGAGCACTTTGGTTAAAATCATCTGGCAGGTCCAGAGTAAACACAAAGCGGGTCATGGGCCAGGCGAGCCCCGAGGTAAAATCCTCTGCTGGTGCATCCGGCCAGCTTACAGTGCGAAACTGCCAGCTCAATGGTTTGTCATCCAGGGTAAACCGGCTGGCTTGCTCAAGCCCGGCAATCAGCTCTGCAAAGCGAGCCGTCTGTTGCGGTTCACTAGTCTGGGTTAAGGCATAGTAAGCTTCCCCGCCCTCCATGGCCTTGGTTAAATCCACATCCATGGTCACCACGGCCTGACCTTCGTCACTCACAGTAACGTTAACCCGGGTCATATTCAGCAGGTGACCCTGAGCAACTCCGGGCAGGCAGAGCAGCATCAGTAACACCCTTAACATACCAGTCATAATGGGCCTGGCTTACCAGATGATTTCGTGAGTATTGCCGGTGGTTACGTCCACCAGACCGCCCGGATTGCCCTCATAAGGCGCTACCAGTTGCCATTTCCAGGGCGCTGCGGTTAAAAAGGCAAAACGCATTCTTTCCGGTAATCCATTGGCATTGATCCAGGCCATTTTATCGGCCTGATGATGAAGGTTTTCCATTTCTGCCGCGACCTCATTTACCGGCCGGGCTGTCATTAGTCCACCGACGTCCAGGCGCACCGTGGCAACCACCTTGCCATCATTCACCAGCGCCCAGCCGCCACCCATATTGGCTACGGTGTTGGCCGCCAACGCCATGGCGTAATCGTCGTTACCCATAGTCCAGATATTGTGCAGATCATGAGACTGCGAACTGGCCAGTGCCGAACCCGGTGTTTTAGGCCCCACGTTTTGCCAGATCATCTTCGACACCGCCGCCGTACCATGATACCGGTCGACCACGGCCACCTTAATCAGGCCTGCTTCCGGATCGGCTTTAACGGTGCCATCCTCAGCCACCGGCAGCTCTTTGGTGATAAACTCCGGTTCAAACCAGAACGGTTCCAGCACTGCAGCATTCACCGTTTCACGGCCCTCAGGGGCGGTTATCACAAAATCTGCGGCTATCAGTTCCCGTCCCACATTCATGGTATCAGTTGCCCATTGTGGGTAATCTATTTCGGGGATCGGTAACAGATATTCGCCGTTATCAGCCGCCAGTTGGCCGTTGGCGTAAACCCGCTCAATCGCCACAGTTTGCGGATCAGACAACAATACAACATCAGCATAACGTCCCGGGGCCAGAGCACCAACCAGATGGTCAATATTGAAATGGCGAGCCGTATTATAGCTGCCCAGCTGGTAAGCAATTTCAATGGGCACACCCAGCTCAATAGCGCTACGAATATTATAATCCATCGAGCCCAGTTGCAGGGTGGCAAACACGTCGCGATCGTCGGTAGTTACCGAGATATTGCTCCAGTCTTTCAGGCCAATCTCGAGTAATTTTGGAAACAAAGAGTCCATGCCGGCCTGTTTAATTTCTAAAAATACGCCACGGCGTAATTTCTCAATGCCTTCGTCAGCCAGACGTACCTCGTGATCAGAGGCCAGCCCTGCCGCGGCGAAGGCACTGATGTCGGTTTGTGAGGTAAGGTTCATGCCATGGCCTTCTACTACACCTCGGTAGTCGTAGGTTGCCTCAATCATCTCCCAAATACGCTGGTGACCACCGTTATCGGCATTAATTACTGCCGACCAGTCCATCACTTCACCGAGGGCAACCACACGCGGATCATAGGTTAAGAAATCGCGCATCTCGTTATAACCGTAGTAACCACCGCCCGATTCATAAACCGTTGGCGGCGTGGCCGAACCGATAGCCGGGAAGATTTTCAGCGTGCTGCCTTTGCGTTCTGCCTCAAGCCAGAATTCGGCGTTACGATTACCCACCACATTGGATATTTCGTGAGAGCCTTCCACTGTCCAGGTATTGCCGTGAGGGATCACCAACGCCGCTTCATACTCCGGCGTCAGGTAAGAGCTTTCTATGTGTTTATGCGACTCGCCAAATCCCGGTACTGCCCACAGCCCGTTTGCATCATAAGAGTTTTGTGTTTCGCCCGGCCAGGTACCGGTATCTCCCACCCAGGCAATACGGTTATGCGCAATAACGATATCCTGTGCGGGTAACCACTCCTGGGTAAACACATTAAGCAGCGTTACGTTCTGGATCACCAACTCGGCTGTTTCCCGACCAAGAGCAACCTGCGTTAATGCCTGGCGGGTTTTCACTTCCTCTTTAAATACATGAGTTTCAACCGGTGCATCGGTATCTGACACGGCTTCCTGCTTAACATCATTATGGGGTGAGCAGGCACCAAGCAGAACACTGATTAACAGTGTTACAGCACAACGAAATCGGGTGGCAGGCATAACAATACTCCTTAAAGTTTAGTGAAGAGGATGGCAGCAAATCGCAGTCACCGAATGCGAACGTTGGTGTTTTTTGGCAAGGTAAACTGCAATTAAGGTGCCACAACCTGACCAAATGGTCAGCAACAGACCACATGGCTAAAACCCACCGTTAATCTTGGCCGATAACGTCGGAAGTACCACGAATGTGCACTACTATTGACCACCAGTGCACAGCTGAATGGCAGAAAATTTATCGGCCAGGCAATCTCTATAGGAGGATATTACGTATAGCTGAACATGAAAAACCCAGCCCGCCAATCACCGCCAATGACATCATCGGTACCGCCCAAGCTCACTGTGGTGTGGTTTAAGCGTGACCTGCGATTACAGGATCACGAACCGCTTCATCATGCAGTATCTGTTGCTACCGATAAGGGTTATCCGGTGCTACCGCTGTATCTTTTTGAGCCGGATATCATGGCCGACCCACATCATTCAGAACGCCACTGGCGGTTTGTGTGGCAAAGCCTGCTGGCTATGCAGCGCACGTTACAGGCGGCCGGGGGCGAACTGCATGTCAGCTACGATAACGCCGTGGTGTTTTTTCGCCGGCTGATAGCGGCACACCCACACGTCGAGGTGCTGAGTTATGCCGAAACCGGGCTGCATTGTACCTTTGAGCGGGATAAGCAACTCAGCGCGCTGTTTAAGAGGCACAACATCACCTGGCGGGAATTTCCCTATGCAGGGGTGCAGCGCGGTATTACGCACCGGCGCACCTGGCATCAGCGTTGGCAACAAGTGATGGCCCAACCCGCTTTATCGACTGATCTGCATCACCCACACTGGTACGTTAATAAATCTATGGTTAACCGGGTACCCGGCGACATTGCCGCGCGTTTGCATCAACCCGACGATAGCAAGCAGCCCGGTGGCGAGCACCACGCCCATAAACTGCTGGCGAGTTTTCTAACCGAACGGCACACCCATTATCACCGTCATATCTCCAGCCCGCTGGCCAGCTTTAACAGTTGCTCCCGGCTGTCGCCCTACCTCGCCTGGGGCAATATCAGCCTGCGCCAGGTTTATCAGGCTTTAAATAGTGCTGGCAGCAAACGCCCGCGTTCGTTAAGCGCTTTTGCGTCGCGATTACACTGGCATTGCCATTTTATCCAGAAGTTCGAAAGTGAGTGCGAACAGGAATTTCGTGCGGTCAATCATGCCTATAAGCACTTTCCTTATCGAGATGATGACAAAGTTGAAGCGGATCTGGCGGCATGGAAATCTGGCACCACTGGCATTCCCATGGTAGATGCCTGTATGCGCTGTGTTAATCACACTGGCTATTTAAACTTTCGCATGCGTGCCATGCTGGTGAGCTTTTTAACCCATTACCTGCTGATCGACTGGCGGCTGGGCGTGCGCCATCTGGCCCGTCAGTTTCTCGATTTTGAGCCGGGAATTCATTACCCGCAGTTTCAGATGCAGGCAGGCGTAACCGGCACCAATACCCTGCGTATTTATAACCCGGTAAAACAGGCAGAAGATAACGATCCCGACGGCAGTTTTATTCGCCACTGGGTACCGGAAATTGCCCACCTGCCAAACGAGGAACTGTTTGCGCCCTGGCTAATACCGCCACTCACCCATATGGCAATGGAGCAACCGGTACCAAAGCGTTACCTGCATCCTGTTGCACAGCCGGATGAAGCCATTACGCGGCACCGGGATTTGTTATGGAATTGGCGAGAAAGAGATGATGTAAAACGGGAGGCAACACGTATACTGCATCGCCACTCTATACCTGCCAGCCAGGTAAAGCCTAATCGCTGACTGAAATGCTGGCGTGGAATTGCGACTGGTCACATTGGCTCAGGGTAAGTCTGGCTGGAGCTAACTCAATACCCAGCGGTGCTGCACGACTAAGCAGTTCCATGCCCAGAATGTTGTGCTCATTGTTCATCACCGCCACGCTGACATTGGTAAACTGGCAATCGTTGCTCAGGCTTAGCAGCGGCACATTATACAGCTTCACCTTCTGCTGACGGCCATTCGCCAGTCTGGCGATAACCAGGCCATCTTCAGTAACCTGCTGGGTTTGTTTAATGCGGGCAAAGGTTGCCTTATTAAGTACGGTAAGCGAGGAGCCTGTATCAATTAAAAACAGCGTATCAGACTCATTATCCACCTGACTCTGCAAATAAAGCGTGCCGCCTTCACTGGTCGTCAGTGCAAAGCTGTTGGCCTGGGCTGTAGTGATCAGAGCAAGATTGGTGCTTACCAGCATTGCCATGGCGGCAAACAGGGTTTTGACTGGTTTAACAAACATAGGCGTTCTCACTCACTGACTCAGGACTTACCGGGGTAAGTTCATCTTTTTGAAACTCAGTGAGCAGTCAGCAAGTTAAGCACCAAAACGTAGGTGATTGTTTTCAATGGTATGCTCTCAGCAAACTCTCCGTTAACGCACAAAATAAGTGCTCATCCGCACCACAATACAGCAATCCAAACCTATCCTTATCACCAAATAAAGAGCAACTGTATATATTGATAGTTAATATCTATCACGAGATGGTATTACTTTTTATGAAAGGCTTAATTACACTCGCATTGACTATAAAAAAAGCTAAAACTGTTTTAAAACTTCAAGGACACTACAATGAAATTATCAATTTTGCCTTTATTGGCTGTTTCCTGCTTGTCATTTGCCCACACTTCGGCAAAAGCTGCACCAAAAATGAACAACACCGATACCACCATGGTTGTTGAACGCTCTGGCAAACCACCTTTTAAACGTACCTTTGTACAAGCTCGTACGGTAGATGTGGCACAATTTGAAACCAGTACAGCATGTGAAGACGTTAAAACCGTTACAATGCGCGGTAAGCCGCCGTTTAAACGCTCTACCGAATGTGTACGTGTTGTTGACGTTGCACAGTTTGAAGTCGGCGCAGAACAGCCAACCACTGACTTTAGCGGTAAACCACCGTTCAAGCGTCACTAATCCGCTCTGGGCTTTTTCCCCGGGGCCTGCCAATCGGTTGCCCGGGGATACTCTAAAAACACTTTTGCTCCCCGCTCGCCCCTTCATTCGTTTATACCGATTAATCAATAGAATTTATTTCATCAATCAAATATGTTCAGGTACGGTAAATTAATAGCAAGACTAAACTCACTGGAATTGCATTATGAAGCGTGCCCTCGTAGTAGAAGGAGGCGCCATGCGTGGCATCTTTGCCGCCGGCGTCCTCGACAGTTTTCAGCAGCAACAGTATTACCCTTTTGATCTGGTGGTGGGCGTCTCTGCCGGCGCGACCAATGCCGCAGGCTACCTGACAGGAAATGCCGAACGTAACCGCCGCATTATCTTACGCATGGCAACCCAACGGGATTTTTTTAATCCCCTGCGATTTGTCATGAAAGGCCATATGACTGACGTAAAATGGCTGTGGTGTGAATCCCGTGAACGCTACCCTCTCAACGTGGAAGTACTGAGCCAGCAGGTACCGCTACAGGTGGCGATAACCAATATGCATACCGGCCGCGCCGAGTATCATCAGGCAACTGCACAAAACATTGATGAACTGATGGAAGCCACCTGCGCCCTGCCGCTGGTTTACCGTACACCGCCACAACTGGAGGATGACTTTTATGTGGATGGTGGCGTAGCCGACGCTATTCCGGTACAACATGCTTATCAGCAAGGCTGTCGCGACATTACGGTTATTCTTTCGCAGCCCTGGGGCTATCAGAAACCAGAAGAAAAAACACCGTGGATGACCGACAAGATGTTTGCCGATTATCCGGCACTGATCAATACAATCCACCAGCGCAGTGCCACCTATAACGACACCCTGAAGTTTATTGCCAATCCGCCGGCCGATTGCAAAATACAGATAATTGCGCCGCCGGCAGACTTTCCGGTAAAACGTCTGACCATGAATAAAGCCAGACTGATTAAAGGTTACCGAATGGGCCGTCAGTGTGCGCAGCAGTATTTCAGTCAGTATACCCGGGCAG
>JAYZXK010000189.1:0-6453 GCA_036141415.1 Pseudomonadota bacterium | reverse complement strand
AGAGCGACAGAAATTCTCAGCCAGAATATGGTCGCGTTTTTAACTGACGAAGGCCGTGATGGCTATGCAGCGGTAAATAGCATTGCCAGTTATCTTGCGGCCAAACAGGACTGGCAGAATCTACAACAGTTACTGCACTCTGCACAACAACAAACCAGAGCGCTGTCTGCCGATCAAAAAGCGGGTTTAAATGTGTATCAGGCCAAACTGGCACTGGCACAAAATAAGCAAAAAGAGGCTACCCGTTTACTGCAGGACGCGGTTAAACAGCTACCCAATAACGGCGAAGCGCTGATGAGCTTAGCGCAGCTTTACCGCGAGACTAAAAACACCGAGCGCGCTGCCATGTATTACCTGCGAGCCGAAGCCGTCGAAGGGTATGCTGCGCAGGCGATGCTGGGGCGGGCGCAATTATTCATTAATCAGCGTCAATACAGCGAGGCGCTGACTTTGCTGCGCAAAGTGTATAAAAGTAACCCGTCTCGCACGGATCTACTCGCCAATATCCAGTCACTGGAAAACCTGCTTCGCAATACGATTTAAGCTCAATTACACGTGATCTCAAGCATGACTATTTTAACTTTATCTACGCACCCTAAACTCCTGGTGACGCTACGAACGCTATGTGCTGTGGTGGGCGGATATGCTGCTTCAGCCTGTCTCAGTTTGCTTTTTGCCCAATGGCTGGGGCTTACCGAACGTCCGGCCGAAGCCTTTATCAAAATGGTGTTCTTCGTTGTATTTTGCACGTTAATCATCTGGTCTTTTGCCATTAACAGCCATAAAAAAGCCTTTATTCACATGGCAGGGTTAAATGCCGTGGTGTGGGCGGTTTATCTGGCAACACAAGGAGTCAGCGCATGACCGGTTCATTAAGACAATCCATGACATGGCTGCATACCTGGAGTTCCATTACCGCCGGTTGGATCCTGTTTGCTATTTTCCTCACGGGAACGCTGTCGTTTTTTCGCAATGAAATAAGTTACTGGATGCAACCTGAGTTACATCAGAGTGTGCCAAACGAGCAGTCGGTCATAGTGGCGTACGACTATTTAACTGAAAATGCAGCCCAGGCCAATGAGTGGCAAATCAGTTTACCGGACGCTCGCAAAAACACCCTGGATTTATCGTGGACGTCACCGGGTGAAGCCCGGGAACGACGCCGGGGACCCAGGGTGCAGTTAGATGCTTCAACCGGTGAGCCGCTTGAAGCCCGGCAAACTGCCGGTGGGAACTTTCTGTACCGTTTCCATTTTGAGCTTTACGGTATGCCCCGTGAAGTGGCCCGCTGGCTGGTGGGTATCGTTAGTATGATGATGTTTGTGGGCATTATCAGCGGTGTGATCATGCACCGTAAAATCTTTGCTGATTTCTTTATGTTCCGGCCCGGGAAAAAGCTTTTATCCTGGATTGATGGGCATGCCATCAGCGCAGTACTGGCCTTGCCTTTTCATATCATGATTACTTTTTCCGGTCTGATCCTGCTTGGTAATACGTTAATGCCCTGGAACGGTGAAGGTCACCATGGTGGTCCGCGAGACCGCGGCGCTGGTGGTGGCGATCGCCCGGCGGCAGTGCAGGTGGCCAAAGACTTTGACGACAACCCGCCGTTTGACAAGATGTTCAGACAGTTTGAGCAGCTATGGCAGGTACCGGTTGATACCTTGAGCATAAGTAAGCCGGGTACCAACAAAGTGACTTACACCTTAGGTGGTGGCAACCGCACTGAGCTAAGCGCCGGTCGCGGCGGTGAAACCTCCTTTACCTTCGATCGTAACGGCGAACAAATCAGCACACGGCCAGCTAACTCCGAAGAAAACACCGCGCAGGCAGTGTATAACTACTTCGATATGTTACACCAGGCGCGTTTTGCTGATACCCCCACTCGCTGGCTGCTTTTCTTTGCCGGCATCCTGGGCACCATTATGGTGGGAACCGGTTCTGTATTGTGGGCGGTAAAACGTAGCAAACAGCAAATGGGTCAGTTTGGCTTTGAGCTCATCCGTGGCTTAAACGTAGGGACGATTGCCGGACTCATGACCGCCTGTGGCAGTTATTTCTGGGCTAATCGGTTGTTATCAGCAGAACTGGCCAGTCGTTCGGGCTGGGAAATAAACATTTTCTTTATTGTGTGGGCGATGGGAATTGTTGGCGGCCTTATCTGGCGCGATCGTAAAGGCTGGCTGGTGCAGTTATCACTGGCTGGTACGTTATTTACCTTATTGCCCATTCTGGACTCAATCACGTCGTCGACCTCAGTGTTCTTCGCCCTGACCACCGCTGACTGGATACGTCTGAGTTTTGATATCAGCTGTTTACTTATCGCTGCGGTTCTGTGGTTGAGTGTGTACTACCTTGCGGTGCAGAAAAAAGGCCGCAGAGGTCGTAATGTGCCTGCGTCGCCTGCACCAAAACGCAAGGTAAAACCCTTAAAAACAGCCGGAGGTGAAGCATGATTGGGTTAGCTGTGTTTCTGTGTTTTATTGGTTTTACGTTGTTTTCAATGGCAAACAAGAAGCATTTCGACCTCGCATTTCCAGAACAATCACTCAGTACAACCGGTAAATGGGTTTTACACGTGGTGGGATGGGCCTTCCTGGTGCCCGCTCTGCTGATTTGTGTACAACTTTGGGACACTGAAATAGGTGCCACTGTGTGGGTGGGGATGTTGCAGCTGGCAAGCCTGCTGGTGTCAGCCTGTCTGACTTATCTTCCCTCTGTTTACCTTAACCTTTGTCGCTATGGACTGCTTGGTCAGTTTTGGAGCAGGGGATAACCCTGCCTCCGCTATCCCTATTTTTGATTCAGGACATTATCACTATGAAACTCCTACGCCATTTTTTTTCGTTGGTGTGTTTATCACTGTGCGTTAACGGCCAGCTTCAGGCCGCAAAGAACGACAAGCCTATGCTGCCGCAGGATTTGCCTATTGAACTGGGTGCTGCGGCGATCCCCGACCGTGAAACTTTTTTAACCCTCGCTCATATCGGCCAGGAGCGCGGCAGTAACACATCCAAAGATGTGGAGCTCATCAAGTTTATTGTGAACATTCAGCCCAATCAGGCGCCGCTGGTGTATTGGATAAATACCAATAACATCAATATGCATCCTGTATTTATGCAGGAAGTGGGTATTGATGGCGGTTTTGGCCCTGGGATGGGCAAACGCGATGGTGGTCGTCGCGGTGAGCGGGGGGCTGATGCTGAGCGCCCTGGATCAGACGACCGCAGGGGGAGAGGCGGTCGTGACGGCAAGGGCGGCCGTGATAACAGCAACCAGACCCGGGGCGAGCGCGGGAGTCTTATTGTGCAAGGCCGTGGCAAAGAGATGAAAACGGTGTCTGGTTACTCGCCCGAAACCACCTCGGTGATCTTTCGCGGGGACATGTCTTATCTGGCAGATGAAACAGCGCCAAATGGTACTAAGGGCCTGTATACCTACAACTTAGATCCGCGCGCTGATGCACCATTGGTGGCTGTTGTTCAACAAGCTCTGCTGGCCACACTGCCCATTGCCCAGGGGAAGCTTGCCTACCGACTCCCAGCAAGTGACGATGAAAAAACATACCAGCAGTTTACCCGGGCCGGGGTGGCAGTGCACAGCGATACAGAACGTTTTATTGCGCTGAATAATGGGGTGTCGATTGGTCAATTGCGTTATCTCAACGACGATAAACTGCCTTCTGCCAATGACATAGTGATTGCTAAAACCTTGCCGAATGAATTACCCAGAGTCGCCGGGGTGATCACAGCGGTAAGACAAACGCCTTTGTCTCACGTTAACCTGCGAGCGGTGCAGGATAAGATCCCCAATGCGTATATTGCGGGCGTGCTGGAAAACACCAGAATTACCAGTTTAATTGGCCAGTATGTGCGATATAGCGTTAATGTAGACGGCTACGAGTTGGAAGCTGTATCGACCCAGGAGGTAGAACACTATTTACGGGCTCAGCGTCCAGCCAAATCGCCCGCACTGAAACGTGACCTCAGCGCCCGGCAAATAAAACCACTAAGTGATTTAACCTTTGCCGACTCAGTGAATGTGGGAGCCAAAGCGGCGAATGTAGCAGCGCTAAAACATATAGGTTTGCCTGCTGAAACCGTGCCTGATGGGTTTGCGGTGCCATTTTATTTTTACGATACCTTCATGCAACACAATGGCTTTTATGCCAAGGTTGACGCACTGCTGGCTGATAAAGCGCTTATTGCTGACAAAAGCCGGTTGGAAAAGGCGTTAAAAGCCTTACGTAAAGAGATCAAGCAGGGTGACATGCCTGCCCCCTTAATGGCGGCATTGGATAAAACGCATCAGAGCTTTCCTGAAGGTAGTAGCCTGCGTTGCCGTTCCAGTACCAATAATGAAGACTTAGCCCATTTTAGTGGTGCCGGGTTATATGATTCTTATACCCATCATCCGCATGAGGGACACCTGGTTAAATCAATCAAGCAGGTGTACGCCAGCTTATGGAATTTCAGAGCTTTTGAGGCGCGTGAACGTTATGGCGTAGACCATCAACAGGTCGCCATGGGCGTGCTGATCCATCCAAACTTTAAAGGCGAGCTGGCCAATGGCGTGGCGGTTACCCAGGACGTGCGGTACGGCTCTGCGCATAACTATTATGTTAACGCCCAGCACGGTGAGGATCTCGTCACCAACCCGGATGCCCTATCCACCCCCGAAGAGCTGCTGATTGCAGATAACAAAGGCGCCGGTTTTCGTCTGTTAACCCCGGCGGCGGATAAGCGCGTTGTGCTGGTTAATAAAGAACTGGATCAGTTACGTGAGTATCTGAGCCTGATTAAGCGCGAATTCAGCCGCTTGTATCAACCTGCTGACGATAGCCGGTTTGCCATGGAAATCGAGTTTAAGGTCACGGCCCAAAACAAGCTGGTTATCAAGCAAGCCAGGCCCTGGATTTTCTAGCGGCACGTGATGACTATGTTTAACAAAAAAAATGCGTTTGGTGTGTTTGTGGTTGCCATCACGTTACTGGTAGCGTGGCTGTTCTGGGTGCTGCAACTGAATAATGCGAATCGGCTGTATATTAGCCAGGTGTCGTTCAGCAATAACAACAAGCAGGACTGGGTAGAAGTGTATAACCCATCGCTGGCAAATGTGTCGCTCAAACATTATTACCTGTCTGATGATGCAGAGGATCCTACTCGCTATCAGGTACCTTTTGAGTTGATTGTGCCAGCCCATGGATCTGCCGTGTTGTGGGGCAAATCGGCCAGGCAGGTACCGCCGGGCAGTGCCCGTTTGAGCTTTAATCTGGGTAATGGTGAAACTGTGGTGTTGTCTGCTCCCAAGGGGGAGCAACTTAGTGAAATGACGCTGATGTCGCCGGCAGACTATAAAGGTGCTTTCACGCTGGTGCGTGATCCTGAGGATGTGTCGAAGGTTGAGATAGTCTATTCATCATCGCCTGTGGCACTGTATGGCGGGTACTAATGTGACAACACCTCTAAATGTAAAACGCCACGAAATAAAGTTTTACATCAGCTACGCTGACTATGAACATACCCGCCATGTACTCAGCCATATGATGGAGCCGGATCCTCATCAGGCTGATCCGCGTGGGTATTTTATACGCAGCCTTTACTTTGATGATGTGTATGATTCCAGTGTTGAGGAAAAGCTCGACGGCATTGAAAAGCGCGATAAATACCGTATTCGTATTTACGATACGGCGCAACAATGGGCAAAGCTGGAGCGTAAACGCAAGCATAATCAGTATGTAGACAAATCGTCGGTAACCATTTCCCGGTCGGAAGCAGAGTGCCTGATAAACGGTAACGCTGATTTTTTATTAACCAAAAACAATGCCGCTGCCCGCTCGATTTATTTTGATTTTGCCCGCAAATACTTCAGGCCAACGGTGGTAGTGGATTATGACCGCGAGGTATTTATTCTCGACTACAACGAGATCCGCGTGACCTTTGATAAACAATTACGGGTATCCACCTCCGATTTTGATTTATTTTCCCCCAACCTGGTAACCCAACCCTTACAACGTGCTGACACCATCATTATGGAAGTGAAATTTAATGTGTGTTTACCACCCTGGTTTGCCACCCTGTTAAACCTTGACGGAACCACGGCACAAGCGATCAGCAAGTACTGTCAGGGCCGCATGCACCTTAGAGAATTTTATTTAGATTAACCATGAACGATTTACCACAAATTATTGAATCTACAGCCGCTTTTTCGTCTACCGCAATGAGCTCACTACAAATTTTACTGTCGCTGAGCGTGACATTTTTGATGGCGATGTTTATCTACTTTGTTTACAAGCGCACCTATAACGGCGTGCTGTATTCGCAAAACTTTAATATCACCCTGGTGATGACAGCGATTGCGATCAATTCCATTGTTATTGGTATCAGTGGCAATCTTATGCTGTCACTCGGTATGGTTGGTGCGTTATCGATCATCCGTTTTCGAACCGCCATT